>CAYMGH010000028.1:0-9452 GCA_964389935.1 uncultured Gammaproteobacteria bacterium
GTGATCATAGGAAATGAGTACAATATTTTTTCCGAAGAAGGAAAGCTGGCGTTTGCAGCGCTGAAGTTAAATAGCGCAGATTATTATCCAGTTAAAACCTACAAAGATTTGCCCAATGACCCCTTAAATCAGATAACTTCGGCGCTTGGCAAAATGCAGCAAGGTGAGGGCGCGGCCGTGCAGATTTTAGCAACCCCTTCTGACGGAAAATGGCGAAGTGCCGGCAAAAGATATGTAACTAAAACCAAAGAAGCGGAACTTTCGCCAAAAGAGGGTAATAGGAGCGCTCCGGATCCGAAGAAAATGGACGCGATTGAGAATAATATTTCGAAAGTTGGGTTTAAAGTAGTTATCAGAATAGTCGTTTCAGCCAAAACAGATGAAGAAGCCAGGGTTCATCTTGATAACATAAAGTCGACATTTTCGCAGTTTACCAGTGAATATAACGGTTTTACCGGAGCCGGAATCAGGTTCAAAAAACAGTTTTTAATTGATTTCGTTTACAGATATTTGCCGCTTTTTGGTAATTTTGGAGTATTAAATACAGAGGAACTTGCTTCCATTTTCCACTTCCCGAATAAATCTGTAGAAACTCCGGGAATTTTCTGGGTCTATTCAAAAAGGGCTCCGGCACCGGCGCAGATTCCGTCAGTTGGTTTGCATCTTGGCAAAAGCGTCTACAGGGGAGCAACCAAAGAAGTTCATATTGGTGATGACGACAGACGAAGACATTTTTATATCATAGGTAAAACCGGTACAGGTAAAACCGAGCTTTTAAAGTACATGGTGTTGCAGGATATTAAAGCCGGCCACGGTGTGGCTTTTATCGACCCTCACGGTGATGCGGCAGAAGATTTGCTTTCATTAATTCCGCCGGAGAGAGCAGAAGACGTTATTTACTTTAATCCGGCAGACACCGAACGGCCTCTGGGTATGAACATGCTGGAAGCGCAGACTGAGCAGGAAAAGCATTTTGTGGCAACTTACATTGTGGGACTCATGTACAAGCTTTATGACCCGCACAAAACAGGAATTATTGGTCCGCGGTTTGAGCATGCGGTAAGAAATGCCATGCTGACTGTGATGAGTGAGCCGGGCAATTCATTTGTGGAAGTGGTTAGAGTGCTAACAGATGCCAAATATGTTCAGGAATTACTGCCCAAAGTTTCAGACCCAATCGTCAGAAGATACTGGACTGACCAGATTGCCCAGACTTCGGACTTTCATAAAAGTGAAGTCCTTGATTACATTGTTTCCAAGTTTGGCAGGTTTGTTACCAACAGGATGATGAGAAATATTATTGGGCAATCAAAAAGCGCCTTTAATATTCGGGAGATTATGGACAACCAGAAGATTTTAATTGTAAATCTTTCCAAAGGCAGAATTGGCGATGAAAATTCGGACTTTTTGGGTTTGATTCTGGTGCCGAAAATTCTGGTTTCGGCAATGAGCAGGCAGGATGTGCCGGAAGAACAGCGTAAAGATTTCTACCTGTATGTTGACGAGTTCCAGAATTTTGCTACCGACACATTTGCGGATATTCTGGCAGAGGCTAGAAAATTCAAGCTTAATTTAATCGTTGCTAACCAGTTCGTGGGGCAGGTAGAAGAAGACGTTAAAAACGCAATTTTTGGAAACGTTGGAACGATTATTAGCTTTAGAATAGGGGTAACCGATGCTAATTACCTGCAGCACGAATTCACCCCGATATTTAGTGAGACGGATTTGATTAATGTTGAAAGGTTCCAGGCATATACAAAGACGATTGTTCGCAATGAGCCTGTTCCGCCGTTTTCTCTTGATACTACTCGAGATTTAACTAAGATGGACAAAGATCCACGAATTGCGGAGATGATTAAGCAACTTTCCCGTCTACGTTACGGACGAGACGTAAATGTTGTTGACGCTGAAATTATACACAGGGCCCGTTTGTAGGTTCAAAAATGTTCAAGATTTTAGGTGTCAGTATGATTTCGCTTTCAAGGTGCATATACTTTGGAGCTTGGGTTTAATTATCCAATTCTGAAATTAACTTATATGCTGGTATCAAGGCGCCATTATTTTTTATCAGAGATAAATTTTGGGATGATTCCTAACTCCTTATATTTTTTCCTGACGCTAGTGGGAATTGTGAAATAATCACTAATATGCTTTCTGCAATTTTCGCTTCCGCATTGGCATTCCATTCCCTCATACCAAGTAGTGCTATAGTCGTATAATATCTCTTCTCCTTTTTTAATATTTCTAATAGCGGTTAGATAGACACTATTTTTAAGGCCAGCATTTGGTTCGCACGAGTGGTTTATAAACAAATATGGCTGCTTGAGTAATAAATATGAATCGTTATCAATCTGGAATGGGTCAACAAGTACGTTTCTTTGTCTTGCAGATTCTATATCAAGTTGTTTTGATGAAACTTTCTTCCCTTTCATAATACAGATTAATTCTCCGGTCTTTATGTTCTTTGTTGCGAAGACACCTTTGCCGTATTTCGATTTAGAAATTCTTACAGGTTCAGAAGGCATACTTAATTTGAAATATATTTGAAGGTTCTAATTGTTTCACAAGAGCGATTTATCCGAATAATTCATGGGTGGGCCTGGAAGGAGTCGAACACTTCCTTTGTCAGTGCAAGCCATCGACCATTACCTTATATTCGCAAGAATACATCTTGATCATTTATCTTGCTTCGGTGGGCGTGCCAGGGATCGAACCTGGGACCTTCTGTTTATAAGACAGATGCTACTGCCACTGAGCTACACGCCCTCAGTTATATTTTAAATCAGCTCTCGCTTCGCTCGCCTGATATTTTTGCTTCGCAAAAAGAAGAGTGATGCTCTAACCATTGCCGCCAATTACTATTTGGCGAGCCTCGCTCATTAATAATGAGCGGGAACTACAGGCCCAGCAGGCACAATTTTAGCATATGCTTCTACTAGAGTATAATTTCAATTATGAAGTTTGGAATTGTCTACAAATTGGGAAACGAAAAAGCCCACGAGGCTGTTGAGCGTGCTCAAAAATTTCTCCTTTCAAAAGGCCATCAGGTTTTTGGCGAGGACAAGATAAAAAATGCGCAAACTATTTTAACTTTCGGCGGCGATGGAACCCTTATTCATAAGTCTTCCCAGTTTGCCTATCTTGGTGTGCCATTTGTGGGTATTAATACCGGTAATCTGGGCTTTTTAACGGCAGTCGAAGAAAAGGATTTGGAAAAAGTAGTGGAATATGTGGCAAGCGGGAAACTTTATTTGTCTGAAAGGATCACACTTGAGGTTCAGATTTCGGGAAGCAGTAAGCGGCATGTGGCAGTCAACGAAGCTGTGATTAAGGGGAGTTATCGGGTGGCTGAGCTTAAAATTCACGTAAACGGAGAAGAATTCTTGAAGGTTTTGGGAGATGGAGTAATTGTGGCAACCCCGACCGGCTCAACTGCCTATTCACTTTCCTCAGGGGGTTCAATTGTCGATCCGGAAATTAATTCACTAATAGTGACTTTTATTAATCCAATAGGTTTGCCGATTCCATCAGTTGTACTGTCGCCTGATAATGAGATTGAAATAGAGCTTGTTAGGGGTGATGATGTTTCTTTAATTATTGATGGGCAAGAACATGAGAAATTAATAGTTGGTCAAAAAGTTAAAATTATTCGGGGGAAGCACAGTGTTAAATTTGGGTATCTTGATAAACACCAGTTTTTAAAATCCTTGAATGCGAAGTTTGGGCTGGCAAATAGGTCAGTGGGATAGTGGGAAGGTGGGATGGTAGGTCTTAATTATACTTTCTTCTATAATTGATTAAGCTATTTAATTTCTTAATAAGTATTTCATATCGATCAAACAGCCCGAGAGTTTCTTCAGAAACTGTTTTATACAAATCTTTTATTATTAATAATTGGGTTTGTACTTCCTTAATGGATGCTCTCGAGTCTACGAAAAATCTAAGTCTATCTGCTTTGCCATACCGCCCTTCGCCTTCCGCAATATTCGATTCTACTGAAATTGCTGCCCTGCGAATTTGACTAATTAGTACGAACTGTTCGCTTTTTGGAAGTTTGTTAGTAACTTTGTAAATTTCCAAAGTCAGAGCATGTGCCTCTTTCCAGACTTCTAAATCTCGGAAATCACTCATATTTTATTCCCACTATCCGACGATCCAACCATCCTACTATCCAGAGAATTCTTTCAGAATTCTCTTAGTTACTTCATTTGGTTTTAAATTTGTCGTGTCTATGACCAGATCAAAAAATTTGGGATCTAAGAAGTTTTCGTCGGCATAAAGTTTGCGAAATTTGGCATCGTTTTCGTCTTCCCTTTTTTTGATGTCTTGTGCAGTTTCCGTGTGAGTATGGATGCGTTCCGTTGCTCTTTTAATGCGGGTTTTCTCGTCGGCCGTTAATAAAACCTTGAGGACATGGGTCATGTTTCGCGTAAAGTAGCCAATGTATCGGCCTTCGATGACTGCTTCACTCTCATTTGCTAGAGTTGTGAGTCCCCTGTCTACCTTTTGATCGATATCATCCGGGATTTGGGAGTGCGCATGGAGAGGGATGTTGTGCTTTAGCATATATTTGCGGAAGAAATCACCGGCAGAGTGGTATCCAAGGTTTAATTTCTCGGCAACAGCTTTGGCAGCGGTCGTGGTACCGGAGGCGACTGGACCGGAAATGACGATGGAGGTATATTTCATAATATTTAGGAAGTTCTCGAGTTCCCTCGAACAATATTATATCAGCCTCTCTTTGCTCGCTGATGTTCCTTCGGAATTAGAGATTATTCTTCGACCCTGTGGAGAAGTTTCCTTAAATTTTACGGTGTCTGCGTTTGATTCGAAGTTGAGCTAAGGATTTTTGAAGATTGGCGGCTGCTGTTGCGTATTCTTCTTCAGAAAGTAAATGTTTTTGTGCAAGAGCAACTTCTGCCTGTTTTTTAGCTTCTTCGATAGCCTTTTCCTGAATTTCCTCTTCCGGAGTTGCCAAATCCACCAAAACCTTAACGTTATCTTTGCTAACTTGAGCAAAGCCAAAGCCGGAAGCCATGAGATTTTCTTTGCTGTGTTTTTTATAAATCAGGTCGCCTGGTTCGATTGTGGTAACCAAGCCAATGTGCTGGGGAAGAACGGTGATTTGGCCTTGAGTAGTCGGAAGTGTGACTTGATCGACATCGTCGTCAAAGACTGTTTTTTCGGGAGTGATAATTTGGAGATGGATCATTGTTTAATTGTTTTATTGCTAAATTGTTAAATTGATAAAACTATATAACGATTGAACTATTAAGCGATTTATCGATTTATTTTTTAACATCACTGATATCTCCAACCATATAAAATTCTTGTTCGTCGACAGAATCGTAATTGCCTTTGAGGATTTTTTCGAAGGAGTCGACGGTTTTGTCAATTGAAACATAAGCGCCTTTTTTGCCGGTGAAAGTTTCTGCAACAAACATTGGTTGGGATAAAAACTTTTGGATTTTGCGGGCGCGGGTAACGGTTATTTTGTCCTCGTCCGAAAGTTCTTCGACCCCCAAAATGGCGATGATATCGGCAAGTTCGCGGTATCTTTGCAAAACTTTTTGGACGTTTCTGGCAACAGTGTAGTGTTTTTCGCCGACAATGGCCGGGTCAAGAGCTCTGGAAGTGGATGACAGTGGATCGACAGCCGGATAAATCCCTTGTTCTGCAATTGAGCGCTCAAGTGAAATTGTTGAATCTAAATGGGCAAAAGTGGCAACCGGGGCCGGGTCTGTATAATCATCTGCCGGAACGTAGATAGCCTGCAAAGAGGTGATCGAGCCTTTTTTGGTGGAGGTAATTCTTTCTTGCAATTCTCCCATTTCAGAGGCGAGTGTTGGCTGGTAACCGACAGCAGACGGAGTGCGGCCTAAAAGCGCAGAAACTTCGCTGCCGGCTTGAGCAAACCTAAAAATGTTATCGATAAAAAGCAGAACATCCTGATTTTTTTCATCGCGGAAATATTCGGCAATGGAAAGAGCAGCAAGAGCTACTCGAAATCTGGCACCGGGCGGTTCGTTCATCTGGCCAAAAACCATAGCCAGTTTATCAAGAACGCCTGCCTCTTTCATTTCGCGGTAAAGGTCATTGCCCTCGCGAGTTCTTTCACCTACGCCGGCGAAAACCGAGTAGCCACCGTGTTCTTTGGCTATGTTGTTAATGAGTTCCTGAATAATGACCGTTTTGCCAACTCCGGCTCCGCCGAAAACGCCGATTTTCCCACCTTTGATAAATGGTGCAACAAGATCAATGACTTTAATTCCGGTTTCCAGAACCTCCGGTTTGGTTTCCTGTTCGGATAATGTTGGTGACGGCCTGTGAATCGGATAATATTTTTTAGCATGAACCTCACCTTTGCCATCAATCGTTTGGCCAGTAACATTAAAGATCCTGCCTAAGGTTTCTTTTCCGACTGGTACAGAAATTGGAGCGAGGGTGTTTGTGGCGGCGGTTCCGCGTTTGAGGCCATCGGTGGAAGAAAGAGCGATCGCTCTAACTAAGCTATCGCCTAAGTGTTGCTGGATTTCTAAGATTAGGTCAGTGGGTTTGCTCGCCTCGCTTCGCGGGCGAAGCGGGTGGGTCTGTGGGTCTGTAGGTAATTTTACCTGGAGGGCGTCGTAGATATCCGGCAAGTTTCCACTCGCAAATTCAACATCGACAACCGGGCCGATAATCTGAACTACCTTACCGGTATTTTTATTAGTTCTAGTGTTTCTCGATTTTTTTGCTGTTTTACTTGGCATTCTGTTTAATTTTAAATTTGAAATAAGAACGCTTATTCTTCGCATATAATGCGAACAATGAATTTTTTAATATTTAAAAATTTAAACATTTAGATTTGATTAAAAATTACAAATTAATAATTTAAAATTGCATTTGCCTACTGAAACGCCCTTTGGGCCGTAATTATATCCAATAATTCCTTAGTAATTGCTTCTTGGCGAGCCTGATTGTAGGTTAGAGTTAAATCGTCGATGAGATCACCGGCTGCATCTGTGGCGTTTTTCATGGCAACCATGCGGGCGCTGTGTTCTGCTGCTTTGGCTTCCAGAAGAACCTGATAGATTTGAGTTTGGACATAATGGGGAAGAATATCGTTTAAAATTTTTCTGGCATTGGGCTCGAACAATAGTTGGATAGTTGGATAGTTGGATAGTTGGATAGTTGGATCTTCTTCAAATTCAATTGGCAGAATTTGGACCCATTTGGGAGTTTGATTGGTGGTTGATTCGAAGTGCGGGTACAGGATGCTGACTTTGTTGGTTTGAGAGTTGATAAACATGTCAGTCGCCAGCTTTGAAAGAGTTCTGGCAAGGTCCAGCGAGGATTTTTCTTCGGACGCAAAACTTGCGATTATTTCGGCGCCACTTTTGGCAGCAAAATTAACAGCTTTTTTGCCGACCGTAATGTAAATTATCTGGTCACCTCCGAGGTGTGAGGATTTTTCACCTCGGAGGTGAAGGATCTCTCTGAATAGGTTAATGTTGAGGCCACCGGCCAAGCCACGATCCGAAGTAATTAAAATGATAAGTTGTTTGGAGGCGAGTTTTTTCTTAAGCAATGTGTGGCTAGTCTCATCTGTTTTCTGGCGGACTTCGTCAATAATTTGATTAAGGGTAAGAGAATAGGGTCTGCCGGAAAGAGCCAAAGCTTGAGCTTTGCGCATTTTTGCTGCTGCGACAAGTTCCATGGCATGAGTGACTTTTTTAGTATTCTGAATTGATTTGATGCGTTTTTTAATCTCGCGAATTTGAGCCATAAGTTAGGTAAGTAGGCGATTAGGTTAGTAGGATTGTGGGTTTCTTTTTACTACCTGCCTTTTCTCCTTTTTGCTTTTGGTTTGGATTTACTTGATGATTTAACCGTTTTAGAATTTTCCTGATTACCTACCGACCTACTTACCGAAGTGCCCGACTCGAGCATTTTTTCCAGTTCTTTTTCAACTTCTGCTGTAATTTCTTTATTTTTATCCAAATGGTCTTTGAGTTTTTTATTGGTTGAAAGCAGGACGAGAATTTTTTCTTCAACTTTGGCAATGTCTTCGATGGGTGTGCTATCCAGATAGCCGTTGTTAACTGCCCAAAGAATGACAACTTGAGCGCTAACGTCCATGGGTTTGTACTGAGGCTGCTTTAAGATTTCTACAATGCGCTTGCCGCGCTCGAGTCTTTTTTGGGTAGCCTCATCAAGATCAGAACCAAACTGGGCAAAGGTTGCCAGTTCCCTGTATTGGGCAAGATCAAGTCTCAAGGATCCCGCAACTTGTTTCATCATTTTGGTTTGGGCGGCACCACCTACACGAGAAACTGAAAGACCGGGGTTAACTGCGGGTCTTACTCCAGCATTGAAAAGTTCCGATTCCAGGTAAATTTGGCCGTCGGTTATAGAAATCACATTGGTAGGGATATAGGCTGAAACATCACCGGCTTGAGTTTCAATAATAGGAAGAGCAGTCAATGATCCACCCCCGTGTTTGTCGTCCATTCTGGCTGCGCGCTCAAGTAACCTCGAGTGAAGATAGAAAATATCACCCGGATACGCTTCGCGGCCGGATGGTCGCCTTAGAAGTAGTGAAATCTGTCGATACGCCCAAGCGTGTTTTGAAAGGTCATCGTAGATTACAAGGGCATCTTTTCCCTGATCCATAAAAAATTCTCCCATAGCACAGCCTGCGTAGGGGGCAATGTATTGGAGAGTGGCAGAATCGGAAGCAGACGCTGCAACTACTATTGTATGAGCAAGTGCTTTATGTTTTTCGAGAGTTGCGACCACCTGGGCGATTTTTGAAGTTTTCTGGCCAATTGCCACATAAATACAGACAACATTCTGGCTCGCCTCGCTTCGCGAGCGAAGCGGGCCTTTTTGGTTAATTTTCGTCTCCTGACAAGTCTCGGCTTTTCCTACTTGCCTGTCCCCGATGATAAGTTCTCTTTGACCGCGGCCAATAGGGATCATTGAATCAATAGCCTTAAGACCGGTTTGAAGCGGTGTATTGACCGGCTGGCGAAAGATAACTCCGGGGGCGATTTTTTCGGCCGGATAGTATTTATTGATAGCAATCCTGCCTTTACCATCAAGGATTTCGCCCAGAGGACTCACAACTCTGCCGATAAGCCCGTTTCCAACCGGCACTGCAAAAATTTTGCCGGTTGTAGTGCACTCGTCACCCTCTTTAAGTTTGGTCCAATCTCCGAACACAACTGCGCCGACCGAATCTTCTTCTAAATTTAGGGCAAGGCCGGTAATTCCATGCCTAAATGAAACAAGTTCTGAGCTTGCTACATTGGAAAGACCGGAAACCCTGACCACGCCGTCGCCGACTTCCATAATTTTGCCGACGTTTTTAGGCGCAGTTGTAAGTTTTACCTGATCTATCTGTTTTTCAATTTCGTCTAGTATGCTCATGAGTAAGTTTCAATTCGTAATTCTTAATTTTAAATCAA
>CAYMGH010000029.1:0-9393 GCA_964389935.1 uncultured Gammaproteobacteria bacterium
ATATCGTAGAAAAGTTCGATTAAATCTTTTGTCGAAAGCTGCTGGGCAGTTAAGCCAAGACGAGCCGTTTGTTTGATAATGTGATCCCTTTTGGGGAATAAGTTGATCTTTGCTTCAGAAATAACCTGAGCTTTTGATTTATTCCTGTTAGCCGGCTGTTTCTTAAGGCCTCGAAGCCCTAGTTCCAGCGGCGAAAAAGTAATAATCAAATAAAATTGTTTGTCAAGAATGGTCTTTTGTTGGACAGTTGACTGGATAAACTCCATATATTTTTGAATTTGTCGTTTGAGATCAGGATTGGGCTGGTCTTTCATGGAAGTTTCTAAGTGCTGATAATAGCTGGTGATATCTGCCTTTTTGGATCTGATGATAATTTGCAGAGGAAATGATAATGAGTTCAGAAAGGCGGCATAAGCATAAATAGTGGCGTCTTGCTCAGCTTCGGAAAGAATGTCGAAATTTACAGCCGAAGTGGACATAATCATGGCAACATTGCCACCTTTTAAAATGACCATGTTTTCGGTGATGTCCTCGATATCCAAATGTTCCTGAGTTGAAGCCCTTGTTTTATCTTTACTCATCACTAAACTGCTAATTCGCTGTTCCTGCAGCAATTATGGCAATCGGCGCCACGATTTGGTTTTTAAGACTAATCGAAAAAGGGTTGAAGCTAGCTAGCTCGCTTTCGGTTTCAATGTTGTAGGTGCCGCTTGTTAGCGGGGTTGCAGAAAGAAACTGCCCGAGCTTATTGGTTTTAAGTGCCCTAACCGGAATGCCCTGTTCGTTTCTTATAACCAGGACAGCCCCGGCAATTGCAGCACCACTAGTATCTACTACTTGTCCGGAGACGACGTTAGGGGTTTTGGTTAAAGGCACGATTTCGGCGCTTGAAACCTGTTTCTTTGCCAGATTCTGCTTTTTGAGATCGGTGATAGAAAACTGAGAAGAGTCACTTTTCTGAGGTGCAGAAGCGGCTGCGGGTACTTGTTGGCCAGTTGGGCCGGGCGCGCCTTTTGCATTCTGAGGAATATTTTGAGGTCTTACCTGAATCAGCGGTTTTGTTACCTGCGGTATCAGGCCTGGTTCTCTTTCAATAGGCAATACTACCGGTGGATTAACGTCTTCGAATTGGTAACGCTTTTTAAGTTCGTCCGAAATTTCAAACCTTTTTTCCCCGCGGATTGGCAGTTTTGAAATATCGAAATTTACAGGAGGTGCAAAGTGGAGCTTGCGGGCGCGGGTCGTGCCTATTCCGTGGACAAGTTTTATCCTGTTATCCCAGGTTCTGACGGGAATTATATTGTCTATCGAATAGTTGGTATCTGATGCCAGACTTACGGTAGGTTCGCTGACAAGTTCGACGTATTCATGTTCGGCAGGTTCTGTTGCCGCTATTCTTTTTTCAACTCCGGCAAGAATATAGGGTTTGGCATGAAGCGCAACTTTTGCCTGTTGAGGTTTAGGAGCTTCTTCGATGTAGGGTGTTGGTGTGGAGGGTAGTCTAACACCGGCGGGTGCAAATGTTGAGGTAATTTTGGGTTGTGGTGGCTGTTGAGCGCTTACTTTTGGCCAGATTATTGGCGGAGGTAAGCTTTCGGTAGGAATTGGTTTAGCTGGTTCCAAAGAAGCAGCTGCTTGAGTTGAATAATCAATATCCTGAAGAGCGATATCTTCTTTGACATCAAGCGGGGAGGCATTTTCTTTGGGCAGAGTTTTAAGGTAGGCGATCAGCTTCTCCTTCTTTTTGCTGGTAAATTCTTCAGGAATCTGCTGATTATCAGTTGGAGGAGTAATGATAAGGGTGAGAAATTCAGGAATTTTTTTTTCTTTAACCCAGACTCTTTGAGTTGGGGACATTACTGCTTTAATAAAAGCAACGGCCCATTGGTCAAAAGGCCTTCCTCCAACAGGCACCAGTGCTATAAAGAATGCAAAGCCGCCGATTGCAAAAGACAATGGGATTCTAATTAAAGACGGGACGCCAGAAAAGAAAAGAACTGCAGCCAGAGACAGAGGAATTATAAGGGTGAAAAATTGCCGGGCAGTTAAGCTGCCAAAGAGCTTAAATTTAAAAGATGCTATGTTTTGCGGGACAGAATGTTGCTGCATACCTTAAGAAATTTTAAATTCTAAATTCTCAATTTTAAATTAATTTCTAATGATTTAATTTTTAAAATTTAGGTTTCAATTAAAATTGATGCAAGCAAGGCCTAAAGTCGAAAATTGTAAATTGAAAATTGTTTAGGCTTTGCCTAAAGTCACCATAGCATATGAAACATTGCCGCAAAAGTAGAATTTTTTCACGGGTAATTTTGATATTGATTGATATGTTACGGTATTGAAGTTAGAAGTTGGAAGTGAGAAGCTGGATTTCTGAAGTGAGAAGTGAGATACTTTGTTTTGTAAATTGTGATCAAAAGCTTTTTAGATTTAGATGTCTACAAAGAGTCGTTTCAGCTATCACTTGAAATAGAAGAACTAATCAATAAGTTCCCAAAAAGTGAACATTATTTACTTGTTGACCAAATGAAGCGTGCTTCCCGAGCGATTCCAGCACTAATTGCTGAGGGGTATGCTAAACGGGAAACTGTAGCTGTCTTTAAAAAGTTTTTGAGAGATGCTATTGGAGAAGCGAATGAAATGATTAATCATATCGCATTCTCTAAAGCTAAAAAGTACATAGAGCCTGACCACGCCAATGAGTTGATTGATAGGTACCACACCGTAGGCAAGAAGCTGACTAAACTTAAGGATAACTGGAGAAAATTTTAATCTAACTTCCAACATCATGATCCACGTTCTCACTTCTAAATTCGCACCTCTAATGCTAACTAAATGTTAAAATAATAGTATGCCTGCACCAGCCGAAAAAGGTCAGAGAGACGACGAATTAAATGTTCGTCCCCAAGATGACGAAGCCCGCGATGAGAGCGGGAAGGATGACAGCGGGAAAAGTCAAAAAACTGAGAAAAAAAATCACGAACAGCCGCGAGTTGATCAAGCTAAGATAGATCAAGTTCGCGCGCAAATGTACGAAACCTTTGGACTGCCTGATCCTGAGGCGCAAACGCTAGCAGCAGATAAAAAAAGATTTCAACTAATAAATACTGATCCATTTAAGACACTTTCCGAGGGACGCGTCGAGTCATTAAAGACTGAAGACGGCAAATATTTTGTCAGCGGTGTTACCAGTTTAGACAAAGAGCATCTGCAAAACATTTTCGAGGAACAAGGCATCAAGTTGCAAATAGAATTTCCAAAAGATTGGAACAAGCGGTCTTCTCCTGAAAAAAGATCTTGGCTTCGGAAACAAGGAATTGAGGTAATCCCGGCAATCGCTGGGGAGAGTGGTGAGGATGATACATCCGATTGGCTAGAAAAACTTCCTGATTCGAGTGAAGTTAGTTCTGATCTTGCTAATTACATTCGCGAAATAGAAAAAATTGGCAAGGGAGAGAGGGCACCTCAAGATAAGTACAGCGCGCTTCAAAATATAGACGAGAATTTAACTTCTGCTCTAGTCAAAGGTGGAATAACTGCAGATGAAGCCTCTATTAACCAAGTTCAAGAGGCAATTTCAGAAGGTTTATCGGCAACGGGTCGTCAGACTTTGCGTGATTCAAGAATGTACGACGACAGTGAGCGGAGGCATTTAGCAAATAACGAGGGGAAAAGCGCCAAAGAAGCTGCTGAAAATGTACTGAATCTTGCCAAAGATAATAGAACAAGCGGTGCTGATTGGGACAGCGCCGTTGCAGCTTTCAAAGGGAAAGTTGAAGAAGTTAAAAATCTGGCAGAGGCACAAACACCTGCTGATTACATGAAAGCCAACGATATTGTTAACGGTTTAGAATTGGCAAAAGCCGGCAATAAAGATATTTTCCAAAAGTTGCCGGCGGAAATAATAAATGAATTTGACCTTGCAAAAAATAAGCTTGCTGATCTGGATAATAAATTCCAGAGAATATACAATCAGCTTTCTGAGAAAGAAAAGCACGATTTGGTCGGAGATATCAACATTGAAGCTACAATCCATTTGAAATCAATCAGCGCGGGTTATAGCCAAGGGTTAAGTTCGGCCAAGAATAGGCTTTTGACCCTAATCGGCGAGGACGACACGGGAATTCGTGAATGGAGGGTTGTAAAGTCGGTTAATAGTCTGGATGAAGCGGTTAGGGTCAACCAACTTACGGATGTGCCGGTAATTTGGCAGGAAGCGCCGGAAAAATTGGCAAGTGTATTTTCGCAAATGGAAAGTATGGATTTTAGCGTCGAGGAGTTATCGGTTGTTACCAACAAAGCGATTAATTTAGTACAAGGAATCACCCCAGACACGCCCGAAGGGAGAAACCTCAGGGATAATCTAGTTAAAGAACTGGAGGCATTCAGGGCGTTTCATGCAATGCGTATCACAATGGAAAGGAATGACATGGATCCGGAAAGGATGTTGGAAGTTTTCCAGCAATATTTTGACGACGAGACTTGGGAACACTTCGAAGAGAGGTTTTCTAGGGATTCAAAAAATAGGGAATTTGTAAGAGGAGAAGGGGATAATGTAGAAAAAGTGAACCTTTTCGACAGCGCGTTCTCCGATTATTCGGAAAGGTTGAGGCAAGAGAGGATAAAAATGAATATGGTTCAGGAATTAAGCAGAAGGGCTATTGCAAACCCTTTCTCCGAATCGGAAATTAGAGCCGTTGCCGAAAGCATGAACCATCAAGTTACTGATGAATTCAAGAGCAATCTTGAAAGATTGAGGCAATATTTTGCCATGAAAACAGAAGAATATATTGCTGACCCAAAGAATGAGCTTGGCGGGAAATCTATTGACGAAATCTGGGGTAGGAAAAAGACAATTAACGGCCAAAATGGCATTAAAATTACCCACAAGCTTGTACAGGAGTGGCACCAGAAGCAGACTATGCAGGGTGCGTTTGGGTATGTTGAAAAGGATGATATCGAATTTTTGGCAAAAGGCGGTCTTGATTTACTTGATGAGAGCGACAGAGTAAGGCAAATTCTCGCTGAAAATAATATTGATTTATCAACTGATGAAGGTATAAAAAAGGCGGAGGCTCTACTTTGCGAACGCACTTATTTAAGTTTGCGGCAGGAAGAACAGAAAAACCTTCTGGCAACAGAAATTAAAAACAGCGGTGTTAAATTGAGGTTGAGTGACGGGATTATTGTTAACTGTGACCCCGATGATTTAATCAATTCCGGATTTTTAGATTCGGTTAACTCCAATGCCTACTACATAACATGGATGTTCCAGTGGTCAAACTACGACAGCATCCGTGTTTATAGCAGGGATACGAATAGCGGTTTGGATGACGATTTTGAAAGTATAGTTTTCCACCAGAATACTAATATGTTTTGGGGCAGGCATGTTGACCATATCTGGGAGTTTTATCATGACACCAACGAAAATCGCGGTCGGCCTAAGGAAAATGATGTCAACAGGCTTTGGAAGCAGCACTTGCCCGGCAAGCATCATTATTTGTTTCCCCAAAATTCCTTAATGGTACGCTGGACAGAAAACTTTATGAGTGAGGATCAAAAGAAAGACCTTGAGCGAAGGACGCAGGAGGAAATGAGAAAATGGGATTTTGACAATGCCAAATACCACGAGGAATTTTATAGCTGGATGAGGAATGCCATGATGATGGACATGATTGAAAACGGGGAAGTTTCAATGTCGGCTGAGGACAACAAAGTAAAGTTTAGCGAAATTATGAAGCAAGGTAAAGTAAAGAAGTTTGAAATGATTGATGTGTTTGTTGACCGCGGTAAGCACAAAAAATATGCGGGTCCGGATGCGTTTCAGGCATATTTGGCGAATCCAACAGATGACAGATTTGTTGAAATCAACGATAAGACAAAGGTTTTCTATTCAACTCGCGGTGCAAGACAGTTTCCGTGGATGACGCTGGCGACCAGAGCCCATTGGGATGTTAATAGTAATCATAGATTGAGATTATTTAACGTACCGGATCTTAGATCTGCTGAAATGGAGAACACTATGAACGTTCTGGAAGCAAGAGGAGATATGGAACGAAAACAGACTGAGCACGAAAAGCGTAAATTACTAGGCTTTAAAGGCGTTAATATTGGTGGCACAATGGGTATACCAAAAGTGGCTGGTTTTGAAGCTCCAGGAACATTAGGTGCACTGCTAGGTACAACCCCTTTTAGAAGGACCAGACAGATGCTTGAATTTGGAAGAAAGAGTGCTTGGGAGGCAAAACATGTGCCGCTAGTCTTACCATTTTTCGCAATTTTCGGTTTTATCTGGGGCGGTTTTACGGAATTTTTAAAGCAGTCAGTTAATCAGGCAAGTGGTAGGCAAAGATAATTATTATTCTTTCCTACCGTATAACTTCTTATATTGCTCAGAGTAAATTCCAGTTTTAGCGGTTTCTTGTATATCTTCTTGACGTTGAGCTTGGCGAACTGCGCCCATTTTAGCAAGAGGATTATATGTGTTTGCGTAGTCACCTGCCGATTTACCAGCTCTACTTAAGCCAGCCCCAACTACTGCTCCGCCCGCGGCTGCGCCGGCCATGGCGCCTGCGCCAAGTCCTGCCGCTCCGCCTTTGACACCGATGGCGTTTTTAACCAGTTCAGCAGCTTGCGGAGTTAGAAGCAATATTCCAATCCCGATGAGACCTCCGATAACAGTTGAATCAATACCGCCGGCAAGCAGCGGAAAGACTCCAACATCGCCTGATTCAATCGCACTTTGGCCAGAAGTTGCGCCGAGGTCTCTGATTCCACCCAAAATGCCGGCAAAAATGAACATCAGGGCAACGGTTGGGAAGACAGCAACCTGGGAAGCCATTTGTTTAAACCATTCACCGGCCCCGTTTCTGCCGGGTAGGGCCTGGATTAAAAAGAAAAATGGGGCAGCCATAGTCAAAATTATGATCATGGCGTAAGCCATCAACAGCATAAAGAAAATCCTAAACATAATAAAAAGAAGCGCAATACCGACTACCAAGGCGGCAAGCACACCGCCGAAAAAGCCTATTATGGCATCTACTGCTTTGTTAATCTTGACAATATCGTCGATAATGCGGCTTACAGCTTCGAACACTTGTTTAAAAACATCCTTCCATGAGTCAAAGATCACGCTAAAAACATTTTTCTCAAAGACGTAATCACCGCCGGTTAAGAGCCCTGAGGCTTCAAGCGCTCTGATAAAAATATTAAGCAGAAGAAACATTACATCTATCAGCAGGCCGGCAATGGCGTAGCTGAAGGTAACCAGGATAAGGGCGATAATGATTCGCGGGATGGAATCCTGGACTGTTGCTACTGCCTGAGGCGAGATGTGGGCTCTGAACATGATCATAAAGCCCATGATCACAAACACTATAACGAAGCCAATGTAGGAGATGTTTCTAAATACGCTCCAGAGAGCCTGAACGGGCTGCAGGGCAGCAAAACCGGTTGTGCCGGATTGTGCGTAAACCGGCTGGACCGGGTTAATGTCTCTAAATTTTTGGGCAAAATATTCAACACCGGAAACCGGCGGGGCAGCGTACATTGAGGCTACCAAGTTGCCGCTGGCAGCCAGTGCTCCGGACCCCTGGGTGATCGAGTCCGTATCGGGATGAAGTTTGGAAAATCCGGATATAAGATTATACAGACTGTCAGCTGTGCCGGCGATTTGGTTTAAATTAAAGATTTTGTCGTCGAAAACGTTTTTTTCGATTGCGCATTTGTTGATCTGGTCAATTGCGTCCTGAGTGGTGAGTTGTGCGTCAGCGTCGCATTCCTGGGCGTGGACGGAAGATAGTGATAAGTGAACAGTGATAAGTGACGAGATTAGAAAAATAAATGCGACTAACGACCAACGGCGAGCTCTTCGACCTCGCTCAGGGCGAGCGACTAACGCTTTTATGGCAGCTATTTTTATCATCCTTCGATATACTCAGGACGAGTGCAGGTTTACTCCGCACTGCGGGGCTGAAACTCGACCTAATTCCATATTAAGGCTTATTTGAGTATATAGTCAACGTGAGAATAACTAACATTGGTAAGGTGCTGAATTACCGCATTCAGGACAGGTAATTTTTCCGAAGGAAATACTGGCTTCGACGTGACGATTACAGAATGGGCAGCGGCAGTTTAAAGTTTTTTCGCTTGATGTTTTTTTACTGGATGCGAACTCAACTACAGAGTAAGGGGAAAAATTTGAAATTTAAAAGTTGAAATTTGAAATTAACATGTCGCCTTGAGCGCCACATCCGGCTACGACGTATCTTACAGTACGAGCGGCCAGCTGTGAGGCAAAGACAGGCACAAAAGCGGTATCCTGCAGTTGATGTTGCAGCGGTTCTCTTGTTTTTGGTTTGAGGATGAAATCATCAGCAAAGTTTAATAGCGCGCGCCTGTAAATTTCGGCATCATTTGGATTTTCAATCAGTGAGTTTATGCAGGCAATAATTAAAGGCTGGCAGGCAACCAGAAGTTTTTCCAGCTCTTCCTCGCGTAAAGCTTCGTAATCCGGGTGGAAAATCTCAAGTATTTGTTCAGTTGACAAGTTAGTGCTGATAGGATGTTGTAAGAGGAAGATATCACCAACTTCGAAGCCCTGACCAAAGTTAGGATTTACTTGCCGTATGGCCTCGGTGAACTGCTCAATCGACATTTGAGATGAAAAGCGAGTCATCAGAATTTCACCTGCGGAGGTTTTTTCGTAAAGATCGAAATAATTACGCTGGTAACAAGAACCTTTTGGGCCTCTGGCACTAACTGAGATTACTGAGTGGTTTTCCAACAAATAAGTTTGTACTTGGTTGAAGTTTTCAAATTCTGCCAGTTCCCGTTGCCTGTCGTGGTTACCAGCGTATTTTTTACGCTCCTGGATGCCTCTTTTAATAGTTTCGACAAAAGGCTCTGTGTCGCCCTGACTTTTTAAAAGGTTGCCATCGAAATAGTACTGCGCCCGACTAATTACGACATTGAATCTTTCGCCTAGATCTGTTTCTAAGTTCCGACGAACTAGCTGCTCGTTGAAATTTTGGCGGTCAAAATTAATATCATAAGAGGGCGGGAACCTTTTTACAAAGGTTTCTCCTTGACAAAAAGGTGTGAGTGCTCGCTCGAGCATAAAAAAACTCCTCGATTACCCGAGGAGGTTAATGATTGCCAATTTCAGCAATCGTGTCCTGCTCGGGACTCTCCCTCCTTCACTAAAGTTTCGGAGGGTAAACCCATTTGCGGTATTCGGACTCCTCTCTTCGCTCGGAGTAAACTATCAACGTCTCAGATTGTTTACGAATTTTTAACAACTGAAGATCGTAATAATTTATGTCGAACGGATGTGAGACACCGTTGCGGCACAGTTCCAGAGTTACACTGGATTCCCCGCGAAGACCCGTTTGA
>CAYMGH010000030.1:0-9392 GCA_964389935.1 uncultured Gammaproteobacteria bacterium
GTGCTCCCCAATGTTAGTACACTTACTTGTCCCGCCGAAATTTTAATGAAGGCGGAGGAAGAGTTTGAATCTAGACAAGATCACCTATCACTTAACAAAATTACTGTAAACTCAGCAAGACAATCGGGAGCTGTTTAAATTTTTTTAATCGCTGATCATTAGTAATAAAAGCTTGGGTCCTGCCAATTAGTGCCGTCGCCAGTTGAATTGAATCGGGCAAACGAAATTTGTATTCTCTTTTAATTCTAGCTGCTTCTCTGGCAACCTCGCGGTTAACATCTATTATCGTCAAATTAGGTATCAATAGAAGTTCTTGTTCTAGTTTGTAAACCTGGGATCTAGAGGCTTTAAAAGATAGGAGCTCTGATAAAGTAATAACACTGGTAAAAATTGATAAGTTTCGAATAGCAATTTGTTCAAAAAGCTCTTCTGCATGAGAGTAAAAAGAGGAATTACTGTCAAGATAATAGACAAAAATATTTGTATCTAAACCTATTGAGCGAAATTTACTTAATTTTTTTCTCAAATTTCTTTTTACTTCTCTTCCCATTCATTTCTCATTTTTTCAAGCTCAGCTGTAGTGTCAATGCCTTTCCAAGCCTCAGTCATCATTCCCTTTGTCCTTTCTACCCAATTTGTTGGTTCTGTTTTAATTGCAATGGTATTTTCATCTAACTTACCTACACTCACCTTACTGCCGGGTCTTAATCCTTTAATTTTTCTCCTGACATCTTTAGGGATAACTATTTGATACTTAGTGCCAATAGTAGCCTGTTGCATTGTATAACAATTTTATATAATTTTGTCATACTTGTCAATAATTGATTTTTAGATTTTGCACACCGGTGTGCTTATTTACTTAAAGATAGCCAGCCATTTCACTCAAGTTTTTCTGGAAATCTCCTAAATCTTCTGGAAAAAGAATCACAGAATTTCTAACTCTGTCTTTGCCTTCTTCAATAAATCTAGACTCTGTAACTCTTAAATACTTTGAGTCATTTGAAGCAACATTAATGTCGAAGAAAAAAGTTCTCTTACCAATTCGAAAAGTCGAAGACTTAATCTTACCTTTGTTCATTCTCTTCACCTCCTCTCATTACTCTTCCCTTGTTTTTCAGCGGATTACGAGATCGCCTTATTTATACCCGAATAAAATACGAATGTCAAGAGGCATTCGCATTTTGCGCAGCCAATAGATTCCCACGGGGTACGTAGGTCATGAGAGTTAGGTTTTTGCCAGTTTTTTGAAATCCTTGTCAAAGCTGAATACCTGGGCCTTAGAAATTTGCGATTTGGCTATTATAAAACAATCAACGAAATCTATAGAGTTATTTTCGTAGATATCAATCGCCAAATTGAAAATGTCCCAATCCTGTATATTCAAGGAACCTGTAGATAGTAAATCTTTAATAACCGTAACAATCTTATCCTTAGCAAAATCGTAATATTTATCTAAGTTGAAAACTATCTCGAATATGACTATTTGGGGTACTACTAGTTGAAGGTTTTTTGCCTTGGCGCGGATTAAAAACTTTTGCGCTGTCAAATATTGGCTTTCAACGTCACGTAAAATGTACCTTAATAAGATATTAGTATCAATAATAACCTGTCCCATTACTTAATCTTAGGCAGATTTTACTTTAGGTGGGGCAAAAATATTTGGTGAAGTTTCCCGAAAACCGAGTTTTTTAAGCGCTTTTTTTGGTATACCTTTACTTGCCCGATGTGCCAAATAATTTTCAAATGCTTTTCGACCTTCATACGGTTTAACTTTTATGGAAGCTTTTAGAGAACCGGCTAATTCTAAAATGTCTTTTACTGGCTCCATGATTATTTTCCCTTTCTCTTCGGTTATAAAAACTTTTTTCCTTTTGTCTAACTCAAGCTTTTTTCTTAATTTAGTCGGTATACTTACTTGTCCCTGAGATGTAATGCTAGCTATATCCATATTACATTAAATTTAACATTTTACATTAAATTTGTCAAATTACATTAAATTTCTAAATATACATTAAATCAAACTCGTAACAACTACTAACCTTTTTACACTTGTACCGGGTGGGACGCAGGTCATGAGAGTAAGGTTTCTGGCGTTTTCGGAAATTGGGGCGAGGACCGAAAGGTCACGAGGGTTAACGACTTTGGAATACTGAACAATGTACTGAAGCTGTTGGCCTTCGATTTCAACGTTGATTTTGTCGCCAATTTCCAGATCGGAAAGCTTGGTAAATATTTTGTTGTAATCTTCGGGGTTGTTAAATTGGGACAAAACCGAATGGCCGGTGATGAAAGAATTGCCGACTTCACCGGGGAGTGCTGTTCCGGGAAAATGCGAGAGGTTTTTGCGAAAATTTAAATCATCGACTTTGACAGTTGCATTATTAATTTCGAGTTTTGGAATAGAGAGTGAAAATTTTTCCGGGCGATTTTCGCTCCTTGCACTATTTTGGGATAAATTGGTCGGCACAAAATAAGAGAATCCATCGGCATCTTCAACTACCTGGATATTTTCCAAATTAGGACTTTTGGCAGACAACACTCTCGCTTGGGGAATCGGAGCATCTTCTACGCCAGTTGATAGTCTGGGAGCAGTAGATATCTGCCAGACTAAAAAGGGCCAGGCAGCGAATATGACAGTTGCTAAACCCACCAGCGAAATGAAAGCGAAAAAGTATCTATCTTTACCTTTTTTTTCTGAAGGGAAAGTTGTCGGCGGATCTTTGGAGTAAATTTCCAGTGACATTTATTTACGATTCTATTTTGAAGCTGATTTTTTCTTTACTAGTCGGCAGGGAACTTGTAAAGAAAAAGCTCGGCGAAAAGTTTACATTAACATCAACTACTTCCGGCAATCCTTTGATTGTCTCTCTGGTTTCTTTGACGCTTTTGCCCATCACTTTTTCCCTAAGATCATTTTCGTCAAATTTAGGGATAAATTTTGCTTCAAAACTTCCTGTTAAATTTAAACCTCTGGTCGAGTTAGTAGCATCAACTTTCAACAGCTTAATATCTTCTGCTTTGGCTTCTAAGTTTTCAGGCGCATCATCCTTAACGTTTTCTGCCAGCAGTTTTTTGAGTTCCTCCTCGCTGTAGGCAATGGCTGTTGCTTCAACCGACATATCAAGATTAACCAGAGATGATTCTTCTTCCAACTTTTTATCGAAAACTTTTTTAACTATTTCTACTTCTATAGTGCTTTCTGAAAAAGTTTTACCGGCGAGCTTTTCTTTGAGGTTTGATGTAGCGTTTTGTTTGAGCGACTCAAGTAATGATTCTTCCAGCTTATCCAAATCTTCCTGTGAAACAACAGTTACTTTTTTTTCATCTCCGCCGGTAAAGGCATTATCATTGGTTCCGGAATAAAGCAACTCATCAAATTCTTGCAGAGTGAAATCTGTTCCGGCGCCTAAGTTTCCTTTGGAACCGAGATCAACTGCAGTTATCAAAGTACTCGATTCCCCGGGTGTAGAAGCGCTTCTTGAGGCGACGGACACCTCACCATCGAGCTCAAATTTAATACCGTTTTTAGAAATAATGACTGTTCCTTTAGGAAAAGACGTTTCTGATGTTGTCCAGTTAAAAACGGTTACTTCACCTTTGGCTGGCTCGCCCAGTTCTTTAGTTCCGGTGGTTACTGCCTTGCGGCTGCCGCTGGCTTCCCCTACAATTTCCTGACCGCTAATCTGTTGTCTTGTGAAATCTGATGACGCGTCTACTATTGCGTCGATATCGAAGTTTTCCTCCTGAGATTTAGCATTGACCTTAATTACAACCTCTGCGCTTGTTACAAATCTACCTGCAATAAGTGTGCCAACAAATGCAAGAACTACAAATGCACCGAAGCCGATGCCAATTTTTTTAACGAGTCCCGGCCCTTTGAAAATATTTAATAATTTAGAAACCCAAGCCAGAGTTGCCATATTTTCGACAAGACTTCCCTTTACTTTTGCTTTTTGTTCGGGTTCTAGTTCTACTGCGGTCGGTTCTGCTGCTTTAACATCTTCGTCAACTTCGACCGCTAACTCCTCACGGCTTTGAGGGCCAGATGTTTCCCCGACGCTAGCTGAAACTTCATTCATCTTCAAAATATCCTCGCCCTCAATGAACCCAAGTCTATCCGGTTCTTGCACTTCTTTTTTAATTTCAACATCTTCTAGATCGCTTGGCGCAAGAGTTCCTACTGCCTCGGTAGCAGATAATTCATGACCAAGCACATCTGTTGCCTGAGCAAAAGCTACAGATTTTGATACTTCTCTATTTTTTAGAAACTGGACTTTAGGTTTGTTAACAAAGGTGCCCTTCCATTCATATTTGCCTATCTCCTCTGCCAGCCGTGAATCATCCGGAAGACCAAAAACTATTATTTTTGCGGGCAGATCTTTATCTTCTCCCAGCTGTTTTACTAAGCCGGATATTTTTTCGAGTGTCGGTTTGCTCTTTGAATTTAGAGTTTTTTCAACTTCATTGTTTTTAAGCAAGTGAGCTTCAAAAGAATCACTGAAAATTCCAACTAAAACTGCATGGGGTGTGATTCCATCTTCGAATTTCAAATAATTTTTAATTGCGGAGGCAATGGGTACGAAAGCCTGGGCATCAAGTTCCAATTCTTGAGAAAGTTTTTTTAGAAGCCTGGTAGTGTCTTTTTTAATCTTGCCTTCATCAAACCAACTACTGGAAAGGCCAAAGACCACCTGGGAAACATCACTTTTGGCTTTTTCAGCCGCGTCATCTATGGCTTGCGCCGATTGATGAATTATGCTGTCAACATTTTGAAATGATTTTCTGGCAAAGCCTAATACTTCTACTTTTTCTCCCTCAAGCGCCCAGACGGATGCCAGAACTCGATCGGGAGTAAGAGAAAGAGAAAGAAAGTTTGTTTCTTGTTGGGTTTCTTTTTTAAGAAAACGGCTAAAGATATCTGTTAGGGCCATAGACTATCAGTAAATTTTAGCAATTGTTAAGCTTTGTTGTCTAAAGTTGGGAATCTCCCTCTTCAATATCAGCAGGAGCGGTTGCTTCCGGGGTCGGGCTTGGGCTTGGCAGGTCGCCGAACCCTCCGCTGGTTTTAGGAGAAGGTGAGGAGGGGAGTTCAATAGGACGAGTATCAGTGGTTGTGCTTTCTTCTTCAGTTTGGCCTTTATTTAAAATAAAGTACCAGGCGACCGCTGCCAGTATCGCCACCAATATAAATACAGCAACTACAATAATAAGAGATTTCATTTTACCCGTCTTTGATTCTCCTTGCGATGGTGGAGTTCCCTGCGGTTGGGGAACGCCTGCGGGATTTGCGTCCGGAGCGGGGGCGCCTCCCAATGGTGAAGGTGGAGGTGTAAAGGGTGTTGGATCCGGCTGCTGCTCTGCTGCTGGTAAAGTTGTTTCCGGGGGAGCAAGTGGGTTATCTTGGGGCAAGACTGCAGGATCCAAACTACCGGCTAGATTTGTGCCGGTTGCAGCTACTACCGTTGATTGTAAATCCGATTGTAAATCACTGCCTGCTGCAGGCGGCGCTGCGGGTTCAATAGGCAAAGCTGGTGGAGGCGGTGTTGGTTGGGCGCTTAGTGGATCAGGTTGTATTGGCTGAGGAGATTGGTTAGGGTCCGGTATGCCACCCGGCTCTCCGGAAACTACGAATCCCCCGGTCTGAACAGGGCTCTCTGGAT
The DNA here is from genome assembly GCA_964389935.1 of uncultured Gammaproteobacteria bacterium. Lineage (GTDB taxonomy): Bacteria > Patescibacteriota > Microgenomatia > Curtissbacterales > GWA2-41-24 > WO2-FULL-40-11. Next base: position 5,661 of record CAYMGH010000030.1, read on the forward strand.
TTTCGTTTGCCTGAGACGATTGATCGTTATCTTTAGGGGCAGTAGGATCCATAATTTTATTTTTCTATTGTAGCATATATACGTCTGACATTAGAGCCGGCTGATTCTTCTTTTTGTACCATAAAATTTTTTAAAACGCCAGTAGACGCTGCATGTGGCCCTCCGCAAAATTCTTTAGAGAAAGCATACTTGATATTTCCGCTTGAGCCAATATAGTAGATATTGACTAAATCTCCATATTTTTCATCAAAAAGACCGATTGCTCCAAATTCGTCCGCGGCGGATTTAGGCATTGTCTTTTTATTTACTTTAAGATTTTCTTTAATTTTTTTATTGACAATACCTTCCACTTTTTTTATCTGATCCTGCGTCATTTTCTGATCGTGGCTAAAATCGAACCTCAATCTTTCTTCTGTAATATTCGAGCCTGTCTGATGAACATGTTTACCCAGTACGTCCCGCAGCGCCTGATGCAGAAGATGCGTCGCAGTGTGCAACTTGGCAGCAGTCTCAGTTTGGACAGCAAGACCCCCTTTGGTTTTGCCGCTGGCACTTCTGGACTTTTCCTGATGCTTACCAAGCAGCTTTTCGAATCCTTTGACATCTATATTACTGCCTTTTTCACTGGCCAGTTCGGCAGTTAATTCAATTGGAAAACCGAAATTTTGATAAAGATCAAAAGCATTTTCTCCTGAGATATCACCGCTGATTTTCTCAAACTGGCGGATTCCGGAAGCTAGTGCTTTTTTGAATTTTTCTTCTTCCTTTTGTAATTGGTTAATAATCGTTTTTTGAAACTCGTCAAGTTTTGGATAAAATCCGTCGTAGATTTTAATAACTGTTTTAGCGAGTGTTTCTAAAAAATCCTGATTTATTTCTAAAATTGATGCATGGCGAATTGCACGACGAATCAGGCGACGAAGAATGTAGCCCCGCTCAACATTAGACGGGATGATACCATCGGAAATCAAAAAAACAGAGGATCTGATATGGTCGGCAACAATGCGTGCGGACTTTTGATTAAAATTGCCGGCAAGATCTTCAATTTTTTTAAGAAGAGGCAGGAAAACATCAGTTTCGTAAATTGACTGAGTATTTTGAAGCACTGTCAGAATTCTTTCCAATCCCATTCCGGTATCGACATTTTTTTGTTTGAGTGGAACATATCTGAAGCTTTCTTGTGTTTCTTGTTTCGTGTTTCTTGTTTCGTGTTTCTTCTCATACTGCATGAAAACATCGTTCCAGATTTCGACGAACCGATTGCTGTCGGCAGCCGGATCAATTGGTCCGCCTTTTGACGGAGTTAGATCGTAAAACATTTCACTGTCCGGTCCGCAGGGCCCGGTTTCACCAACCGGTCCCCACCAATTTTGGTCTTTGCCGTATTTAAAAATTCGCTTTTCGCCAACTCCCAGCTTTTTCCAGATTTCGAAAGACTGCTCGTCAAACGGCGCATCATTGTCTCCGGCAAAAACTGAAACATAAATGCGGCTAGCATCGAGTTTAAGATCGTTGACGAGAAACTCAAATGACCAGGTAATTGCTTCTTTTTTCCAGTAGTCGCCAAGTGACCAATTGCCAAGCATTTCAAAAAAAGTGTTGTGGACACTGTCGCCGACTTCATCGATGTCATCGGTTCGAAGACACCTTTGGATGTTAACAAGTCTTGGCCCCTCAGGGTGGATTTTGCCTAAAAGATAAGGAATGAGTGGGTGCATACCTGCGGTGGTAAAGAGAACGCGCTGAGTTCCAGCCAAGTCAACTTCTTCGCCAGGGACAAGCGAAGCAGATGGAATAATTTTATGCCCGTGATCCTGAAAATATTTCAAAAACTTTTGCCGAAGCTGCGCCGATTTCATGCTGGTTAATTATAACAAGTGCTAATTCGCAAAAATTCCGCAATAAGAAAAATACTACGATGATTCGTATCATCGTAGTTAATAATGTGACCTTCTATACATTATTTAATAGCAAAGAAGGGAAACGAATCAAAAGAGTTCAGATTCTGAGCAATGTTTTTTTGTCCATTTTAATACCAAATTGACAAATTTAGTAATGTTTAGTATAAAGTAGTCATGGATGTTAATATAAAAGCTTACACACCGGAACAAGTAGCCACTATGCTGCAGCTTTCCAAAAATACTGTTTATAGTCTCATAAATCGTGGTGAGATAATTGCCAAACGCATTGGGAAGGTTTACAGGATTCCAGCAGATTCCCTCTCATTTGTCTTAACCGGTTTAGACTATGATCTTTACCAGAAAGAACAAGTAGATCTTAAAAATCTACCCAAAATAAGAAGAGTTCTTTCTAAAGCCCGTACTAAATTGTGGCTCAAAAAATAAAAGTCTTCGTAGATTCAGACATTATAATTTCATCTCAAATATCAAATCAGGGGGCAGCTTATTTTCTTCTTTACAAAGCTGATTTAGAACTTTACATTTCGAACTTGTCACTTACTGAGCTTATGAATGTAGCTAAAAGGCTAAAGATCAAAACTGGTAGATTAACCTCTCTTGTTAAAACAAGATTCAACAAAGTTCATCTTAAAGAAAACTTGAATGAGATGGAAAGGAGATTCAATTATTACACAAATGACCCAAATGACATTCATGTTGTAGCTGGAGCTGTTCTTGCAAATGTTGATTTTTTATTAACATACAATATGCGCGATTTTAAGATCGACAAGATAAAAAAGGATTTTAATCTTATTTGCCTTAGACCTGCCCAATTTCTTCAATACCTAAGAAGCTTATAATAATTTCAAGAACTTTTGCCGAAGCTCTGCCGATTTCATTTGGTTAATTATATCTCAGCCAATTCGTACTTGACATACTTGAATTATGGGTTAAAATAAGTGGTCAATCATGAGAAAAGAGGTGATTAGAGAATATAGAGAACGGATTTTTTCTGCCCATGTCGCGGAATCCAGTAGCTTTCCGAGAGTAACCCAGCTTCCAGAAGGTCTCTTTGGCCTAAAACAACTAGAAAGGTGGCGGAGAGCTCAGCCACTAATTGATGCCACGGTCGACCAAATAATGGCAGATCTGGTAATTGCCAATTACGTATTAGAAACTGATTTCAGCGATAGTGCGAAATTTAGAAGTAGGAAAAGGGTTGACTATATACTTAAGTACCGTGAAGGAGAAGCTCCAGAGCAATGGCAGGAGGAAACATCATACAAGGAAGTACGCTTCTACTATGATGCTGGCGGTAGATTCACTCCTGACATGATAGGCAGTAAATACGTTTATTTAGTTGTCCCTAAAAAACACAAGAATGCCGGTTGGTTTGATTTAGAGCAAGCAGCACAATGGATAAACCATCAGGAAGCAAACACCTTTTGTTGCGCAAGCATCGGCAGTAACGAAGTGAGTCAAGAAAACATTCAAAAGCTTCTGATGATAATTCTTGCTTGCCCGGCCCTTGTACAAAATGCCGAAAGACAAGGTGTTGTCCCTCGAACTTCATGACTCTGCTCTTGGTTTTCTGAAGAAGAAGCGGCGGAGTTTATTGGGAGGGTGTTCTGACTGTTTAATTTCTTCTACTTTTTCCCGCTCTTCTGGACGAGGCTCGCCTTTGGCGGCTTGAGCTTTTTCCTTAACTTCTTTTGTTTTTTCCTCAATTTTTTCACCGGCTTCTTCCCGCCCTTCAGGGCGAGGCTCGCTCGCGGCTACTTTTTCTTTAACATCTTCCAAAAGATTGCCGCCTTCTTTTAAGATTTCTTTTTTG
>CAYMGH010000031.1:0-2159 GCA_964389935.1 uncultured Gammaproteobacteria bacterium
ATACCATGACAGGCGGTAGGATAAAACGCGTCAAAGATTACATCGCAGGCGAAACGTTTTGTTTAACCTACGGGGACGGAGTTGGCGATATTAACATCAAAAAGTTAATCGACTTCCACAGAACACAGGGACGGCTTGCTACGGTTACCGCCGTTCAGCCGCCTGGCCGTTTCGGCGCTTTTTACCTTAAACAAAATGAGACCAAAGTTAATAATTTCGTGGAAAAGCCAAAAGGGGACGGGGTTTGGATAAGCGCCGGCTTCTTTGTACTGGAGCCGGAAGTGCTCGGGCTTATAAAAGGAGACGAAACTGTTTGGGAAAAAGAGCCAATGGAAAAACTCTCAGGCCAGGGCCAGCTTTCGGCTTTCCGCCACGAAGGCTTCTGGCAGCCGGTTGATACCTTAAGGGACAAGATTACTTTAGAGAATTTGTGGCAAGGGGGCAGCCCGCCATGGAAGGTTTGGAAGGAGAAAAAAATAACATGAAAGTATTAGTAACAGGATCCGAAGGGTACATTGGGACAGTTTTGGTCCAAAAGCTTTTGGAAAAAGGTTTTGACGTTGTCGGTCTTGATACCGGCTTTTATCGTGACGGCTTGCTTTATGACGGTATCACTCCTCCCAAAAAGGTAGTCAACAAAGATATCAGACAAGTTAGAAAAGAAGACCTTGAAGGTTTTGATGCTGTAATTCACCTTGCAGAACTCTCAAATGACCCATTAGGGCAAATTAACTCACAAATAACTTATGAAATTAATCACAAAGGTTCTGTCAACTTGGCAAAAAAAGCCAAGGCGGCAGGAATCCCAAAATTTATTTACATGTCTTCGTGCAGTGCTTATGGAATTGCCAAAAATGGTGTTGCCACAGAAGAAGTAGAAGTTCATCCTCAAACAAATTATGCAAAGTGCAAGATCTTGTCGGAAGAGGGTATCTCAAAATTAGCAAGTGATAATTTCTCACCAACATTTTTGCGAAGCGCAACAGTTTTTGGTGCATCTCCCAGAATGCGATTTGATATTGTTTTAAATAATTTGGCGGGTTTGGCCTTCACAGAAGGCGAAATTAAAATGCACAGCGATGGTACTCCTTGGAGACCTTTAATTCACGTTTTAGATATTTGTCAGGCTATTGCAATGGTTTTGACAACCCCAAAAGAAGTTGTTCACAACCAAATTATTAATGTTGGTGATGACAGCCAAAACTATCAAGTTAAAGAAATTGCCAAAATGATTTCTGAAGTTTTCCCAGATTGTCAGATAAAATTTGGCAAAAATGACCCTGATAACAGAAGTTACAAAGTCTCATTTGAAAAGATTGGCAAACTTTTACCCGAATTTAAATGCCGGCACGATGCAAAAGCTGGAGCAAAAGAACTTTTTGAACTTTTCAAGCGGATAAATTTGGATAAAGAGACTTTTTATTCAAAAAATTTTACAAGGCTTAAACAAATAGAGCACCTGGTAAAAACAAACAAAATTGATCGCAAGTTTTTTTGGAGAAAACCATGAAATTTATAAAGACCAAAATTAAAGGCGCATTCATTATAGAACTCGAAAAACAAGAGGATACCCGTGGGTATTTGGCAAGGACATGGGACATAAAAGAATTTGCCAAAAACGGCATCAAAATGGACCTTGTCCAAGGTTACGTTTCCCATACAAATAAAAAGGGGACTATAAGGGGTATCCATTACCAAGTTAAACCTTTTGCGGAAGCAAAACTTACTAGGTGCACAAAAGGGGCCATTTTTGAATTGGTTGTCGACCTCCGCAAAAAGTCCCCAACCTACAAAAAGTGGCAGGGTTTCACCCTTAAGGCAAAAGACAATAAAATGTTATTCACCCCACCAAACTGCGGGCATGCGATTTTGACCCTGGCCGATGAAACTGATTTTATAAATTTTTCAAACCAGCCCTATATGTCCGAGTACGAACATGGAATTCGCTACGACGACCCGGCATTTGCCATAAAATGGCCTATTAAAGTTAGAGCAGTTTCCGGAAAAGATTTATCTTGGAAAGGTTTTGATAAATCCAAAATTTGAAATTTAAAATTTGAATTGAAATTAAAAATTGAAAATTAAAAATTATATAAACTTATGATTATTGTCGACAAATATTTGGAAAAACTGGAAAAAGAAGGCAAACCCATCAGGGT
>CAYMGH010000031.1:2259-9041 GCA_964389935.1 uncultured Gammaproteobacteria bacterium
ACATCTTTTGCGGACGGCACCAAAATCGGCGCCGAGATGGCAACAATTGCCAACGCAACAGGATTCCCGGTTTCCAAAAGAGGCATGGAAGGCCCCAAATGCGATCGTGTCGAAAACGCCTACAAATTATTCGACTTTAAAAAACTGACAAAGAGAGGCCTTACGGATTATATTCTTGGCGCAGAGCCAAGTTTCGGGGTTTTTATACTGGCAACCACAGACCAGCCAATAAGGAAAAGGTATATGGACGTTTATAAAATGGGCAAGGGGCCGCTTTACACTTTTTATACACCATATCATCTAAGTCCTATTGAGGCTCCAATGAGCGCTTCCCGCGCGGCGATCTTCGGCGACGCCGCACTCGCTCCGCTTGGCGCACCAGTTTGCGACGTCGTGACTCTTGCCAAAAGGGATATCAAAAAAGGCGAAAAGCTGGACGGAATCGGCGGCTTTTTAACTTACGGAGCAATTGACAATTACGATGTCTCTCTAAAACATAATTTACTCCCCATTGGGCTTGCCGATGGCTGTATTGCCAAAAGAGACATACCGATGGACACGGCAATTTCCTACCGCGATGTCGAACTTCCAAAAGGAAGGCTTTGTGACAAGCTTAGAAAGGAGCAAAATGAAAAATTCTTCAAAGCCTAAAAAACTCAGCTTTACGGTTGGTATCACAACCTGTTACGGGGGAGAATCGATCTTGGACACGGTAAAGTCTGTCCGTGCATCCAGAGGCGTGGACGAGAACTTCCCCTTCATCCTTATTGCGGATAGGAATCCAATCAAAGCAAGCTTTAAAAGGGAACTAAAAAAATACAATGTTGAATTAATCGAAAACAAAACTGAGAGTGGTCAAATAAAAAAACAGAAACAAATTTTGGCTCTTTGCAAAAGTAATGTCGTTATTTTTACCCAAGATGATATTCTCTTCGAACCCGACACGCTGGCTAAAATTATGAAACACTTTGGATCACATCCGAAAACTACTTTTGTTAGTGTTCGCAAAAAACCCGTTGAGCCAACATCTCTTTTTGAAGATATTACCATAGTTGGTACTAACGTAATCAATAGAGTTGCAAAACAATGGAACGGTGGAGATAACTACCTCTCAGCGGTTGGTAGGTGCTTGGGATTTCGGACTGAATGGATTCGAGGGTTTAATATCCCAAATAATGTAGTTTCAACTGATGCTTATAAATATTTCGAGAACAAACGAAGAGGAGGGACATATTGCTATATATGGGATGCAGCAATACTTTATAAAAAACCCCAGAACATAAAAGAGCACTTAAGAAAAAGCAGTAGATTCCAACACCAGAAAGAGGAAATGTATAGGTATTTCGGTGATTTAAAAAAAGAATACAGAGTTCCAAAAATACTTCTAATTAAAGCAACAATAGCTGAATTTCTAACCAATCCACTCCGGAGCGTTTTGTTTATGATAGTTTATGCATACACTCGTTTGTTTAAAATAAACATAAAACAATCACTAAACCCTATATGGCAGGTAGACATTTCTACAAAAAAAATCTAGATGAAAAAGAAACCTACTCTAACAATTGGTATTCCTGCATACAACGAGGAAGGCAACATTAAGTTCCTGCTCCAGTCTCTCTTAAAGCAAAAAATTAAAAGGGCGATTCTTCAAGAAATAATCGTAATTTCCGATGGGAGTACGGATGGAACTGTCAAAAAAGTGTCGAGTGTAAGAAGTAAAGCTATAAGAATAAAGGCTTATAAAAATAGGAAGGGCCTGTACGCACGCCAAAACGAGATGGTTAAGCTTTCCAAAAGCGACACATTAGTATTGATAGACGCCGACACCCTGCCTGAAAATGCAAATTTCATAGACGAACTGATTAAGCCTATTATTGAAGGAAAGAACATTGGAATTGTGAGTGGAGAAACTATCAACGCAAAGCCGAGGAGTTTAATAGAGAAAATTCTTGCCAACAGTCACGAATTTAAGAAGTATATATTCAAAAAGCTTAGAGGAGGTAACAATGTGTATTTGTGTCACGGAAGAGCTAGGGCTTTTTCAAAACAATTTTATTCTGTTCTAAATTGGCCAAAAGACTGCCCGGAAGACTCGTATTCTTATTTCTTCTGTCTTAAAAAGGGTTTCAAATTTGTCTACGAACCAAAAGCAAAAGTATTATTCCGTGCACCTTCAGTTTTTAATGAACATGCTAAAAAAAGTAAAAGATTTTTGTTAGGAAAACAAAAACTTGAAGACCATTTTTCCACAAGATTTCTCAAAGAACATTATTCAATTCCTATAAGTTTAATAACTATGGCGCTAGCTATTTTCTTTGTCCGTAACCCGCTTTTAACAATTATTTATCTATTGATGATCTTAAACATCAAATTTTTCTACAAACACAACCCGGTTAACTATTCGATGTGGGATGCTTCAAAGTCTTCAAAAATGGTGGTTTTAAATGAGTAAACTACAAATCCCAACCGTGACTGTTGCTGTAAGTGCATTTAACGAGGAGAAAAATGTAAAAAGTTTTCTTAAATCGGTTCTTTCCCAAAAAGAAGACAATTTTTTGCTTGAAAGAATTTTAGTTATATCGGATGGATCTTCAGACAACACCGTTAAACTTGCTAAGAGCTTCAAATCTTCCAAAATTACTGTTAAGAACTATAAAGAAAGAACCGGTAAGTCTACAAGGCTAAACGAAATTTATTCAACTTTGACCAGTGACATACTTGTTCAATCCGACGCAGACGTAGTTTTTAGTCACCCGTTCGTTATTAGAGACATTATTCAACCGATTATTAAAGATGAAAAAGCCGGAATGTGCGGGGGCAATCCGGAACCATTGAAAGGTGAAACCCTTACAGAAAGAGCCGTAAATTGTACTTCAGAAGTTTATCGGTCATTTCGCAGTTCAGTGAGAGGTGGAAATAATTCCTTTTCTGCTGATGGAAGACTTTTAGCCTTTAGAAAAGAACTGGTTAAAAAAATTCTTATCCCGCGCGACATGATTTCAAATGACAAATACACATACTATTCCTGTTTAATACAAGGTTATAATTACAGATATGTTGAATCGGCAGTTGTCTATTTTCGTTCGCCGCAAAACATAAAAGACCAGATAACCCAAGTTACTCGATTTAAAGCAGGGAAGTTAAGGATGTCGAGATATTTTCCAGCCTCATTGGTTAAGCATGAGCAGTACATCCCAAGAATTCTTTTACTCAAAAATCTGTTAATTCAGTTTATTAAGCATCCTATTCTGTGTAGCTATATTTTTATCATCAACAGGTATTGTCAGTATTTGGCGCACACTAAAGAAAAATCTCTTGGTGCCAAATGGGCAATAGCATACACTTCAAAAAGTCTAATCAAATAAACTGGTCTACAATGTATGAAAAATCACATTTCAGTATTGCTAGCGTTAAAAGATTTTTCGCCAACAGCGCTTGAAGCAGTTAAAGGTTTTCTTAACCAGACTGTCAAGCCAATAGAACTAATCGTAGTTGGACCGAAGAACGATCTGCAACTGCTACAAAGAGGCCTACCTGTTAAAACATCAAATAGAATTAAACTCATTAAATTCGTAGGAGAAAAAAACGACGCACGGAACATCGGGTTTTTGAAGGCTTCGGGAGACTATATTCTTTATGCGGATGACGATATGATTCCCAAAAATAATTTACTAGAGAAATGTCGCCAAAAGCTTAAAAGATTTGATACTCTTATCATTCCAGAAAGAGGATTAGAAAATATGGGTTTTATGGCATCCATACATAATCTCGAAAAAGAAATTGTAAAAGAAGACGAAAATGCCTTAACTCCAAGGTTGTTCAAAAAATCATTATTTAAAAATGAAAAGCCATTTGATCCAAAATTTGGGATACTTGACGAATGGGGATTTTATGCCAAACTTAAAACTAAAAACCCAAAAATAGGGATAGTGAATTCTTCTTTCACGGTGATAGAAAATCAGTCCTTATTTGAAAGAATTAAAAAAAGTTACCAGAAGGGCTTATGGATTAAAAATTTATATGAAGAAAACAAAGAAGAAGCTCTGAGGAGAGTTAATCCAATCAATAGAGGTATAAAAATTTATACAAGAAACTTTAAATACTTTAAGATAGAACCAATATTATTTTCGATGTTATTGATAGTAAAATTTCTTGAAGTCCCTGCATTTTTTGCCGGTTATGCAGTAAGTCTCACTAAAAAATATGAAAATTAAAATTTTGATACTTATACTTGTCCTTATCTTTTCTGCAGCTTTACTTGCTTTAGGAGTAAAAGGCAAGAAAGGCAATCCCTTTTATTACCAAAAGCAAGATGAAAAAAGTGGCGAAGTGGGTAGTCCATTCGAGTCATCTGGAAGCAGTTCGAGATATGAACTCATAGAAGCAGTAGTAAAAGAAGGTACTTTATTTTTTAGCGATAGGAGAGCAAGATCAGCCGCACCTGATTTTGTTGAGTATCAAGGTAAATACTTTTCTATTTTTACGCCCGGCATTTCATTTATAGGGATCCCATTTTATTTAATAGGAGACAATTACCAAATACCTCAACTAATGACGTATTTAACGACAGGTGTTTTCGCTCTCTTGAATCTAATTTTAGTCATAAAATTAGCGAGTAAACTCGGTGCTAGTTTTGGAACTGCGTTGTTATCAGGCTTTATTTTTCTATTTGCCACCAACGCTTATTCATATGCAAACACCTTAACTCAGCATCATGTAAGCGCAACATTAATTCTACTAGGAATATTAATAGGAATATCTAAAAGTAATCTTTTGTTAAATATTCTCTTAGGGTTAATAATTGGGATTGCTCTTTTGGTTGATATTCCGAACTTAATTATTCTAACCCCACTTCTTATATATGTTTTTTCAAAGCACATTAATAAGCTTGAGAAAGAGCAAAAACTAAGTTACTCGATTAAGTTGATGGTCGTAGGAATAATTTTGGGAGCAGCTCCTCTTTTATACGGTTTTGGCTTATATAACCACTATCTAACTGGTTCATACTTTAAACTTGCCCAAACAATAGGAAGATCTGATTACTTTGACCCTCCCGAAAAGAGAGAAAGACAAAGAATAGAGAAGGAAGCTCAAGACCCCTTTGATAAAAAACTAGCGTTTCAAACAAGAGATCAACTGCAAGAATTACATATACTCATTACGAGTAATCAAAGAGGCTGGCTTTTATATAGCCCGATAGTTTTTCTTGGTATGGTAGGTGCCATTTTAGCTTACCAAAACAAACGGACTACAAATCTCTCTCTACTCCTAGTGAGCATAATTCTTACTAATATTATTATATATTCAATGTTTGGCGCTCTTGGCGGTTGGGCATTCGGTCCAAGATATCTGATCCCAAGTACCGCAGTGCTTTGTGCGTTAATTGCTGTAGCACTTACAAGATTCAGGAAAAATATCATTTTTATAATAATCTTTTTCGTACTAGTTTTGTATAGTTTTGCAGTCAACGCGATGGGTGCTATAACTACCACCCAAGTGCCCCCCAAGATCGAAGCCATAAATCTTCCTAAGCCTTTGCCTTACACTTACGAATACAATTTTGGGCTTTTAAAAACGGGTTTCGTAAGTTCATTTGTTTACAATGTATACCTTGTTGGAAAATTTAGCCCATTTCAATATCTGGGCACTATTTTAATTATCGAATTGGCAAGCGTAACAATGCTTTATTTATACATACTTAAAGAAAGAGATTAACATGCTTTCGCTTTCTTTGACTCAGTTTTCCATTGAAATATCGCAGCCTTCCAACAATCTTGTAACTAAGGTATTCAATTTTTTTAAAAAAAACGTTCTAATTTTGATCGTAATTGTACTCGCGTTAATTTCATTTTTTAGTTTTCTCATCTTTTACGATAACGGGCTTGGCCTTGCCTATAACGACGCAAGATCCCACTTGAATATCGGCAGACGAGTTGTCGAAGGCCTAAAGCCCGGCCTTGCCCAGCTTGGTTCTGTTTGGCTTCCGCTTCCGCATGCCTTGATGATTCCCACAATTTGGAACGATTTTATGTGGCATTCGGGCGCCGCCGGGGCTTTAGTCTCCATGGTCTCTTTTGTGGGAACAGGCATTATAATTTACAAGTTTTTGGAAAAACTGGGCGTGGGGATTTTGGCAAGGCTTTTTGGGGTTTTGGTTTTTGTCGCCAACGTCAACATTTTGTATCTGCAGTCAACCGCCATGACCGAGCTTCTCTTAATTTTTACGATGACGGCCGCAGTTTATGAACTTATGCTTTGGCACAAGGAAGACAAAGTCACAAGCCTTATAAAATCCGGCTTTTGGATGATGATGGCAAGCCTTATTCGATATGACGGTTGGTTTCTTTTGGCGTTTGGTTCGGTTCTTATTATCTTGCGTGCATACAAAAAATGGGGTGCGAAAGCGGCAGAAGGCATGTTTATTCTCTTTGCAACTCTTGCCGGTTTTGGAATTTTTCTTTGGTTTTTGTGGAATTTATTAATTTTTGGTGACCCCTTATATTTTGCTTTTGGCCCATATTCTGCCCGCGCTCAACAATTACAACTTGAGCAAGCAGGAGTTTTAGCAACCAAAGGAAATATCCTGCTTTCTCTTAAGGTTTATCTTTATGCGCTTATTTACAACAGCGGCGCATTTACGGCAATTTTGGGGGTTTTGGGGATGGCCGTTTTCTGGCTTAACAAAAAGGTTAAAACAAGTATGAAGATAGTAAGCACGGCCCTTCTTGCGCCTTTTGCCTTTAATATTCTGGCTCTATACTTGGGCCATTCGGTCCTTTTTA
>CAYMGH010000032.1:0-8909 GCA_964389935.1 uncultured Gammaproteobacteria bacterium
TTTGATTTAGTAAATATATGAGCAAAATTAAACTCATCTTAATAGTCACTTTTATGGTGTATCTTGGTTTAGCTAGTGTAGGTGAAGCCAAGGGAGCGAAAGTTATTATTAATAATGAAAGATTAAGTCGAGGAAACAACCTATTTACTGTAAACTATGGCGGTGGATTAAAATATCTTGTAGAAATCTCTAGAAAGGTTAATGCTAGTGTAGAAGGTCTGCGCGGAGTTATCGCAATTCACATATCAAACAACAATGGCGCCCTCGTAGATGTGAAAGTTAGCGGGCTTAACCCAAATCAAGTATATTTTAAATATATAGATAATCTGCATAACTTGACTACTCTTACAGCAAATTCTCAGGGAGCGATCTTGTTCACACAAAATTTATCTGACTCACATGTCATTTTCATTAGCGCCCTTAGAAGTACCAAATTTATTAAGGATGATCCGACTGGTGGAGATTGTGCTTCAATTGGAACATGGGATGTGCTTACCAAGACCTGCACTCTCGTAAAAAATGTTTTTGAAACTATTCAAATAGATGATGACAACATCACGCTTGATGGCAATAACTTTACGGCTAGAGGTTTTGATCCTTCGGGTCTTAATCATATCGCCGGGGTATATGTGCCAAACAAAACAGGGGTGAAAATCAAAAACCTCTACGTTACAGAGTTTGTTTATGGTATTTATTTTTTTCAGAGTAATTCTTCTAGAGTTGAAAATAATTTGGCGTCAGCCAACGGTATATCAGCGATATACCTTGATGAGTCAAATAATAATTTTATAAAAAGTAACAACATATTCGGAGGTAATCAGGGGGGTTTAGATTTAAGGAGTTCAAGTAGCAATATAGTTCTTAAAAACTCGTTTAATGGTAACATTAATTCGTACGGTTCACTTGTATTTACTTCTTCAGAATTCAATATTTTCTCCCGAAATACCTTCTCTAATAACGCGTTAGGTATTCAGTTGGATTTTTCTGACAATAACGAATTTTATAACAATAATTTTATCAACAATAATACTGACACATTTATTAACAATAGTCAGGCCAGTTTTTCTAAAACATTGCCGACTGGTGGAAATTACTGGAGTGTCTACGATGAAGCTTCCGAAGGATGCAATGACCTTGATAATAATAGTTTCTGTGACAATCCACTTGTGATTGTCAATAACTTATTTACTCCAGACATTCAAGATGATGAACCATGGCGCTGTCCAGATGGGTGGAAAGAAGGCGGGTGTGCCGGTAGTGATTCGGCTCAACAATTTATAAAACCCGTTGATATAAGTGACGGAAGAGTTAGGTGTTTTTTCCCGTCTTACATGAGATCAGGCGACGGGTGGAAGCATAAAGGCATAGACATTATAAATTCATCTGCCGGATCCATCTTTGATAAAAATGCGGTGTCGGTGGCTCACGGAATAGTGAAAGTTGTTGATAATGTGGACAACAGCGACCCCGGCAAATGGGTGTGGGTCTATCACGGTAGGGTAAAAAAACTTGATGGTTCTATAGAAGCCCTTATCTCGACTAGGTACCTTCATCTTAATTTCATTACTCCGACACTAGAAGTTGGTGAAACAGTAGAGCAGGGAATGATAATTGGGAAAGTTGGTAGTACCGGCAGATCTACTGGCCCGCACCTGCATTTTGATGTAAAGCAGGGAGATATAAGCGGCCCCATCCCATCTGTCAGTCAGACAACGGCCTTAAATCCACATTTGTTTGTGGATTATCCCACTGAAGAAAACACCACTCTCTGCATGATATTGGAAAGTCCCGCCAGCATTACCATTACTGACCCTGATGGGTTGAGATTAAGCCAAACTTTTAACGAGATTGGACAGGATGCTTCATATTGGGTGATTGAGTATCCCCAAACAACGAACGAGGTAGAAAAAGATGAGTATCAAATGGTAGTAGTAGATAACCGAAAAAATGGTGTGTACCAAATAACTGTTACCCCAGAGATCGGAGCTTCGCCTGATGAAATCTTTACATTGACAGCTTATGCTGCGGGGACTAAGGTGCTCTTAGCAGAAAGTTTGCCCGTATCAAATATTCCATCGAGTCCGTACATTATCATGTCAAGCGCTAGTGGTATTGAAGAAACTCGCAGATTACATTTTAAGTTTACACCCCAAACGTTCAATCTTGGTAGCCAAGGCAAATATGTTACCGGGCACCTAGAGTTGTTCAACAATGTTAGTGTCAATGATATAGATCTGTCAAGCATTAAATTAAACGAGGTAGTGAGTCCCTCCTCAACCTATAAAGGATTTCTTGGTCTTTTCAAACGCGGCTCCAAGTTGAAGTTTAAGTTTGACAGGGCAGAAGTGGCTACAACTCTGCAACCCGGTGACAATGTTGAAGTCACGCTCAAATATCAACTTAAAAACGGCACAACTGGCAGTAGCTCTGATTTCATAAAGGTTGTTGGTGAAATAAAAACTACTCAAGCGGCTAGCCAATCAAACAACCAGTCAGTTGCTACTTCATCACCGGCCAAAAATACAAAACTAGCGCCACCCAGGTCTACGGTTAAAAGTAATAAACACAATTCAACCACAACAACTGCCTCCACCACTCCGCAAAAAGGCAAAGGTAAGTTTAATAAATTAACTCCATAGAATATGCAAAGGCATAGGTATGTCAGTATCGTTTCATTCATAATAGCTGCCGGGTTTTTTTCATGGGGGTTCATTTTAGCTGGCCCTGAGAGTAGTCAGGAAATTGGAGAGGGGGTAGGGTTACCCATGTTCATGCTCGCCGCTTCTGTTGGCATTGTGTCTCTAGCTTTAATTTTCTTTCGAAGAGAAGTTCTTCTTACATGGCTTAAATTTTCCATACCGGGCCTTTTGTTAGGTACATTGTGGGTTTACCTTGCACCAATTAATTGCACAAGCGGCATATTGTCATACGGTGACTGTTTTAACAAAGAAATAGTTTCCTGGGTCACCAGTGTTGTCTTCTTTGCTATTTCTATTATTATAATCGTCGTGAAATCTATTAAATTGAGAAATAAAAATCTATGAGAAAGTTTCTTACCACTTTAAATTACATAGCGACAGGACTCCTTATTGGATTTGTTGTCAGTTTATTTGATGATGTACTAATTTTTGTTCTAACACTGTTAATTGTAATAATAGGCCTAGTTTCTTCAATTATTTATTTCCAAAAGGAGAGAAAAACTGAAAATCGGAGATCTGCGATTAAACACATTGTAATTTATGCAATAGTCAGTGCTTTAGGTGTTGGTTTTTTTATACTGTTTGTTGTTGCCAGCAGTGGTATTACCTCAGTTTATTAAATAACCACAAATCAAATAAGTATAACCAAGCCACCACGACGGCTTCCACTACTCCAAAATTTAAAAATAAAGGTAGAAATAAGTAGCTATGAGTTTTAGAAAAAAAATTTGTTCATAACAGTTATTTTTTTCACACTCGGTTTAATTGGTTTTTTCTTAACTGATCCGTCCTCTCTTGGAATATGTCACCCCGATAGCATATCTTGTGATAATTTTTATGGTGAGGGCATAGGGTTTCCTATGATGATGGTCGGTACTTCGATTTTTATAGTATCATTACTTTTATACTTATTTCGTGAGCTCATTTTCAAATCTTGGCTCAAGTTTACTTACTGGTACATCCCTATCGCCGCAATTTTCATCATATTATCTCCTGTTGATGGAGGCGGATCATTTCTTCCCATCGGAGCCGACAAAGAACTCTCCAGCTGGTTTTTCAGTGTTTTATTTTTAATCATATCTGTTGTTATAATTATTGTAAAGTCGGTAAAATTAAAGAAAAATAGTAAAAACTCAATATGATAAACACAGAAAAAGGTTTTGCTCCGATTATTATTCTGATCATAATGCTGGCTGCCGCTGTGGTAGGCGGCGGTACTTACATTGCAGTAACTAAGAAACAAGCTCCCATTTCTAAGGAAAAGCAAGAAGTAGCCAGTATTAAGAAGGATAAAGAAGAAAAAGTATCGAAAACTGTCTCAACGGATTTTATGTCAAAGACCAACAAAGATATACTTGTTGAAAGCCGCAATTCGGCTATAGGCGAAGGTAACATCTTCCGCACGCACAATGACCAGGGACAAAGTGTTGAGGTTATATCGTCCAACTACGTTGAAGGAGTTGTCAGCATAGAAGATGGGAGCATTCAAATTCAATTTGAGACTCCGAATGGAATGGTCCACGAAATGGTGGATTTGTTAATATCCGGCCTTGAACCGAACGTAACCTATTATTTCTATCACGGCTC
This sequence comes from uncultured Gammaproteobacteria bacterium, assembly GCA_964389935.1. GTDB lineage: Bacteria > Patescibacteriota > Microgenomatia > Curtissbacterales > GWA2-41-24 > WO2-FULL-40-11. Next base: position 4,287 of record CAYMGH010000032.1, read on the forward strand.
GCTGGAAAATGTGAAAACGGTGGTTGCTGATTTCCGAGGTTCAATACTTCTAACCAACATTAAAACTCTTGGAGACGAAGCCGAGATTGCCTTAACTGCAAACCCTCTTTAACTATATGCCCATACTATCTGTTATCTCCTGTTGACAGCGGTAGTTCCTTTTCTCCTGTTGGATTTGATAAAGAACTCACAACTTGGTTCACCAGTGTTGTCTTCTTGGTTGTTTCTATTATCATAATAGTTGTAAAATCCGTCAGATTGAGGAAGCAGGCATAATTTCCACGAGGTGCTATAATAAAAGTGTGAGGGACATTAACCACCCAACTTCCAAAATCGTCTTATTTTCAGGGCTTTTTCTGTTGCTTTTCACAACTGTTCCATTGTCAGCCGAAGCCAAGGTAAATCGCGCGGCAGGCTTCGCCAAAGGCCGCGCGCAGAGCGTTTCAGTGTTGCCAGTGGATACTGCCCAGCGAGACGCCGGCTTGATTACAACCACCGCTCTCACCGTCAGCGCCGACAAGAAAATAGAGACCGAAATGGATCTGTATAAAAAAATGGCGGTCATCCGGATTAACCCCGCGCGCCCATGGCGCATTTTCCCGCGTCCCGCGCGACTGACCGTCAGCATTTCAGGACTCACACCCGGTCAAACATACTATCTGTATAGAGAGAAACTCCGCGACCCGGAAATATTTACCGCAGAATCAAATGGTTCGCACTCGCTCTCGTTAGACACTCCGCGTCATCGCTATCTAATTTTAAAGACCAGTCCCTCCACCATTCACATTGATGACGACTCAACCGGCGGTGAGTGCGGACAGATTGGAACTTGGGACAACAGTACCAAAACATGCACCCTTAACCCAACCGCGGCAATAAATGAAATTATTGAAATAGATGATGGGGGCATAACCCTAGATGGCAATGGCCGTCTTATTACTCACAGCGACACTATCGGAATCTATGCCAATGAGGACCCGTTTGAGCCGGCCATGACTAACATTATCATAAAGAATGTGCGAGTATCTGGATTGACCAATGGCATTTCACTTATTGATATATCCGACTCTGTGGTGGAAAATGTTACCGTCAAAAGCAACACCACCGGCATCAGTTTGAAAGACGACACCAACATCACAGTTAGAAACAGTACCGTTTGGAGCAATAGCGCTGGGTTTACCACTCGAAATGGCAACAACATCAAACTTTATCGAAATAATTTTAAGGAGAACACCAGCGATCTGGCAAATATAAACGGCAGTTTGATTTTAAGTGATGCTACACTTCGCGGCAATTTCTGGAGCAAGTTTGCCGGTTGCGCGCAAGATACGGGCAACCCTTCCCACTGCACCAACTCATACGACCCCGGCCCGGTCACTGACGCTCTTCCGTGGGCTTGCGAAAACGGCTGGACGCATACTTGTCCTGTTGCTCCCGGCGGGGGTGGAGGTGGGGGAGGGGGTTCTCCATTTCCATCATTCAGACAAAATGACTTAAGGTGGGCAGATAATGTATATGATCATTCTGATATAAACCCCATTAAATGTGGTTTAACTTCTAGAATCTTAAACCTTGGAATACGTTCATGTGGATGCTTGATTACGTCGATTGTTAATGTTTTACATAGTTACGGCATAACTAAAGATACTGATAATAACGAGATAAGTCCGGCTTTATTAGATGATTGGTTAAGTGTTAATAATGGGTATAATCAAAAAGGTGAATTGTTTTGGAATAAAATAGAAGGTTTTGTTAAATCTAGAACAAGCCAGGCTGTTAAATTTAATTACGGTGCTTTTGTGTCAACGACGGTGTCAGAACAAAATGTATTTACGGGTGTTGATAACAGCTTAACAAATAATATACCATCAATAGTTATGACTCATGACGGTAGCCACTTTCTTGTTGTATATGGTAAAGATGGGCAAAGATATAAAGTACGTGATCCATCTTGGTATGACACTAACTACTTGGATGAGCCGGGGCCTGCAACACCAACCCTAAAGATGTATGCTAATAGACTAGGTGGTTTTAATACGTATGAAAAAGTTAGCAGGAGTACGAGCCTAAGTTCTATCCTGTTTATTCTTGGTTCTCCCGCCGAACTTGTTATTACCGATCCAACAGGTAAGAAACTAGGGTATAATCCTACTACCAACACTAGCTATAACGAAATATCTGGAGCCACATATTGGACACAAAGTTTCTTGGCACCAGAATTGGTGGGGGTTGTTAATCCGGACGAAAGTAAATATGTCTGGATACCGTATCCAATTTCCGGAGAGTACAAGGTAGAAGTTATAGGTGTATCTAACGGTAGTTATAGTTTAGACGTATCTTCCTACAATAATCTTGATCAATCTTTTGTTATTAACAGAACCGGTAATATAGCCAAAGATCAAGTAGTAGAATATAAACTTGTTTATGACACTACGGGAGCGACGACCATAAATAATTTAACTAAAGATAAAGTACTCTTATGCCACATTCCACCCGGCAATAAGTTAAATCCACAAACAATCGTTGTGGGGAAATCGGCACTGCCTGCCCATCTCAAGCACGGTGATTATTTGGGTCAGTGCTTATCGATAAAGACTAAGAAAAAATAGGGCATGATATCAAAAAAAATATTAATTAAAGCGCTTCCTATTGCGGTCTTGGGCGTTCTCCTTATTTTTTATTTATATACCAATAAATCGAGAGTTGTTGTCGCGCTGGATGATTATTACTTTAAATCCTCTACTTCCTTTAGATTTGAACAAGAGGGACAATATGGCGCCAAAGTGTTCAGGGCTAGTGAGAATTTACCATCTGGATTTTTGTTTCTTAATGGTGAGCAATATGCAAACATTGATGATTATCAAAAAAAGAGAGTGGAGAGCGGTGATATCCTTCTTGTGTGTCTTGCTGATGGTCCAAGTACTGGCCAGTATTGTGATTACATTTTAAGTTCAAGAAAAATTGAGAATGACGGTGTTATTGCCTTTGAATATCTTATGCACAAAATTAAAGAGGATAGATCCAATGGTAATACTTTCGAAAAAACCGAAGACATGTTTGGTCCGCACGTTGATGTCCTACTTGAGAGTAATAACTTATTAAAATTAGTCGTAATGGATGTTACAGAAGATTTAGGTGATGATTACCCTAAACCACTTTCAAATGAGGAAATAGAGCAAGTAATTTATTCAATTCACAAAAAGTGACATAGCTGATGTGGCTGTGGGCACCCTTGAGCTTGATCGAGACGGTGACGGAATCTTTGAAGTTACAATTGAGCCAAACGGAGATGCAAAAATTACCATTTGCCATATTCCACCAGGGAATCCTGGGAATGCTCAAAGTATCAATATAGGTCTGTCTGCCCTGCAAGCTCATCAAAAACACGGGGATTACGAGGGAGCGTGCGATGGCAGAGAAGTACAAAGTGGGGCCGGAACTAAGAATAAGAAGAACCTTAAGAAAAAATAAATATGGAGAAACATAAAAAGATTAATGTAGTTTTATTTACCCTATCTATTCTCACCTTAGGCATTGGGTTTTACTACAGTGATCCTGTTGCTAGAGGATTGTGTCCGGACATATATGGACAATGTTTTGACGTTATAGTTGGTAGGTCAGGACCGATGTTATTTGTTTCAATTTCGGTAGCGGTGGTGTTAATAATTCTTTTCTTGACCCGTAGCCATGTTTTCTATTCATGGCTAAAATTTTCTGCCCCGGCCCTTCTACTTGGTATTATATGGATTGCGAGTACCCCCGTAAACTTTATAGGAGGGGAATTAGGTCTTGGTCCAAGCCCGTTTGCTGAAAGAGAATCGGTCACATGGATTGTTAGTGTTCCGTTTTTATTAATTTCTGTAGCTATCATCGTCTGGAAAACAATTAAACTGCAGCGTGTAGATAAAATTAGAACAAATGAACACTAAACGAGGATTCGCGCCGATTATTATTCTCATCATAATCTTGGCCGCTGCGGCGGTGGGCGGTGGAGGGTATTATGTTGTTTCCAAGGTTACCATAAGTCATGCGCCAGTCAAGATTTCAGAACCCATAAAAGATGCCGAGCCTGTAGCTAAGCCAAGTCCTACGTCAGTTCAATCTTCCAAGACTTACGGCTCCGAAGTCACCGCGAATCCCTCCCTGGGTTGGCCAGTTAAGATAAGTGCAACCATCCCAATCCAGGGCAGGATACAATCTTTCTCCGGCATGGTAGACATTAAGGTCCTTCCAAGCACTGTTGGGCCCGGAGAGTTTACTCTTACCGCTTCCGGTTTTCCTGCCAGTACTGATTTACATATCTATACCCATGGTTATCGGATACACGAAGTAAAACGCACCAATACCTCCGGTGCCCTCATCTTTATCTTGCCTTCTACCACGGGGCATAGTTTCATCATTAAAGACACTCCTAGCTAAAATTTCGCAGTAAACTGTTTTCTTGTGCTATATATTCGTTGTGAAATCAATCAAATTGAGAAAACAACAAGCGTAATTTCTCCCATCGCGATTAACTGAAAGGGCTTGCTTTTTAGTGCTTACTATGCTATAATGCCACTTTCAGTTCTTTCCTAAATTCACCCCTGAATTAGGACAGTTGCATTGATTGATTTAATAATAACC
>CAYMGH010000033.1:0-8550 GCA_964389935.1 uncultured Gammaproteobacteria bacterium
TATGAACCCTTTTAGTCCCTATTTAAAACCGACAATTTTATTTTTTTCTTTAACAGTTTTTTCACTACTTATCTTAAGCGTTAACAATTTTCGAAAAAACTTATCTCTTGCTTTCATTACTCTTTTGGCATTTACAACTTCATTGTTTCCGGTTTTATTCTTACCTCTCCATACGTTTCCTTATTATCTCTCCATACCCTCCCTTACCGTAATAATTTCATTCTCTATCTTGGCAGCAAACTCTCTAAAAAAATCGAAACTTTACTTGCTTGCCACAATAGTTTTTGTCTCCTCATGGTTTTTAATGTCGTACCTGACATTATCATTCACAAAAAAAACTCATTGGGTCACGGGAGAAGAAAATATTTCTAGAGTAATAGTTAACTTGGTCAAATCGAAATACCCGGCTTTGCCAAAGAACAGCACGATTGTACTTTACCCTTCAACACAAATGATTAAACAGGCCTTAATGGATCAAGATGCCATAAAAGCAATTTATAAGGACCCGACGCTTAAGACGATCTATGTAAACAGTGTAAACGATATTGAGAATGAACAAAACAACGTTTATATTCTTAAATTAGACCCAATACCTTGAAGATCTTTAGCAAGCCATTGTTTTATTCCAGTTTCCGCTGGTGAAGACAGCGGCCTACACTTTAGATAAGGGTTAATCTAATCTTTTTTTAAGTTGAGTCAAGTACGGTACTTCAAGTAATTCTTCATCATCAATAGGTAAGCCATGAAGTTTAACTGCAATTTTATATAATCTTTCCGCCAAGTACGAAAGTAATTGTTAATCCAGCTACAGATCGATTGAGACAATCCTTAATGGATCAAAATGCCTTAAGGTAATTTATAATAACGATGAGGTTAAGACGGTATTTAAATAATGAAAAACTTTATATCATACTGATTATTCATTTTGTATCACAGATAATTAGAAGATCTTGCTGCGTTTTGTAATAAAACCTAAAGTAAATAAACCAACCAGTGAGATTAGAACTCCCAGCTTAAAAGTATCACTGTCATAATAAAAATCAACTTGATGATTTCCCTGATCCACTTTAACTGCCCTAAAAGTCGAATTGGCTTTGAAAATTTCTGTTTGTTTCCCATCAACTTTGGCTTTCCAGCCATTGTAGTTATTATCAGTTAAAATAAGAAACTTTGCTTCAGGTGAATTTGTCTTCACTTGAACGATTGAAGGCTTGTAAGAAGTGATTTCTACCTTGCCATCACGAAATACGTCATCTTTATTTATATCCTGCCAACTTGAAGAAAGAAATGCCCTATCGAAAACCGTTTTGTTTTCAAAAATAGCGACTTCGCCGTGCCCAAACACTTCTTTAAATTGATCTCCGTACTTGGAAACAATTTCTCTATCTTCTCCATGCACGATCAAGTAGCGAACTCCTAAAATGTCCAATAATTTTCGCTTACCATTATCCTCAAATGCATGGTTTAAGCGATACTCAAACCCAATTTCTACGTCAGATCTGCGGCTGTCTATGTAATCTTGGGGTTGTCTTTGCAATTCAAAAACAAAATTGGAATAAGCTCGATTATTTAATGAGTCGTATCCCTCTGGATTGAATATGTCATACTGGGTGGCAAAATTATTGGAAAATTTCCTGTCCCCAATAACAAGAGACCGGTCAATACTCTGGTTTTTGAGAAGAAATTCTAAAGCTTCGCTTTTCGGGAAAACGTATTCTTGTCCTGAGAACGAAAGGTATTTACTGGAAAAATAAAAAATATTGAGTCCTGTAATCAAGATTATTAAAGTTGCGGCATATTTTCTGTTTTTAACGAAAATTATAGTTAAGGCGATTAGTGCAAATACTCCAAGAGGGATAACCAAATTTCTCAGGCTTATGATTAGTTCGGGTGTAAAAGATACGGAGGAGGCGAGATATCCTGCCTTATATGCAATGTACGCAAATATACATCCAAATAAAAAGACAAAAGAAGCTATGGTTTTAGCTAAACCCATCTTTTTGTTTTTCATCCAAAAATCAAGCCCTATTGCACCCAAAACTGCGAACGAAAAAGCAGGTATAAAAAGAATCCTATGTGGAATAGCTGTTGATACAAGAGGTATTGGTAGGCTCACAAATATCCGAGAGAAAAAAGAATCTACTACTGTTGCCAGTGAAACAAGAGCAGAAATTGTAAAAAAAATGGTTAATGAGATTCTATGTTTAAAAAGCGCATAAATTGAAAACAATAAAGGTGCTATGCCTATAAACATTATTGCTTCGTAGTATTGGGCATTTCCGCCAAGAAAATGATTTCTTGTAGCCGGATTACCAAAAAAGTCAGGTGCCAGATAGGTAATCAGTGAAACCGGAGGCAAAAGATAACTTTTTACAACGCTGGAAAAGTCCACGCTGGATCTTTGGGAATTTAAGAATAGTTCAACAGATGGCAATAATTGAATTGACGAAATGAGTGTTCCAAGCAAAATACCCGAAATAATTCGAACATAAAACTTGAAGGCCAATTTTTGTGATATTGCCCTATAGAGTAAATAAAAGAATGCCAATACGAGCAGATAAATGGTTGTCTGCAAGTACCCGGCAAATATTGACAAACTAACTGAAAAGGCAAGGATGGCAAAATAAAATCGGTTAAATCTAGTTTGTAGCCTGTCAATAGCTAAAAGTATCATTGGTAAATACACAATCGAGTGCGGGCTCATCACTACTTCTTCGCCCCAAGTGATCATAAAAGGCGAAAAGCCAAAAACCATGGCTCCGAAAAAAGAAGCTATTGGATTTAGTTTTAAGTTACGCAAGTAAGCAAAAGTAAAAAATGACGCAAAAATCGTGGGAGTAAGTCTAAGTATGTGCCAAAAGGTTATTTGGGAGACGAAAAGACCCAACAAATTTAAAGGGTAAAAAACTGCTGTCTGGAAATCGGCTAAATGAGGGTGTCCCGAAAAAGCGTATGGATTCCAAAAGGGGATTGAAAAATTACGCAAAGCGTCAAATGTTACTTTATAAAAAGGAAAATAAATCCTAAGCTGGTCCCAACCGGTGTCTTTAAACGGTAAGTTTTCCCCATAAATTGCGTAAAAAGAAACCAATAAGTGGCCGTTTAAATTAACCTTTCCAAAAAAAATCGGCCAGAATAGTAGGAACGTAAATAAACTAAATGCTAATAGTGCTAAGAGATATAATGTTTTTTCTTTCACGGGATGTCAAAAAGTTAATCGGCCTATTAAGATAAATGAGATTCAATGCCGTCTGCTAAAATATTGACAAGTCTACGCCGGAAATAAATTAAACATAATAGCATCAGAGATAAGCTCATTATCCCTATTAAAGAAATAAGGACTCCAATTTTAAAACTATTGCTATCAAAATAAAACACCACCTCATGGTCACCAGGAATAAGTGGTACTGCCCGAAAAGTATAATCTGCACGCAATATTTCTGTCTCAACCCCATCCACTTTTGCTTTCCACCCCGGATAAAAATTGTCCGAAAGAAATAAAAGCTTTTGCTCTCCTGAACTTGTCTTTATAATTATCTCATCAGGTTTATAGCTTACAATTTGGGAACTTCCTGATCCAAACTGAGCGCTTATTGGCGAAGGCTTTTCTAATATCAAAACATTGCGATAGTCAAAATCATCCTGCTGCAGCTTACTAAGAATCAGTTGTCTCCTTTGTTTCTCCTTCTCCTTTTGTTCGATCTCTCCGGAAGAAAAAATATCTGGCCACCCTTCATAGTTCGAAGCTAAAAACGCTCGAGGCAGAACCGTTTTGTTTTCCCAAACCGCAAATTTGCTCTCCTCTAATTCAAATACCTTAGAAAAATTATGATTTTTAAAAACGTCCTCAGCCACCTTTGGCCCAATTACATACTTTACACCCACCAAATCAATAAGCTTTCTTCTTCTAGAGTTTGCTAAAAGCTCCTGGGCCTCACCACTCCCCAAACCCGCATCTGACCGAAAAATAAAATTTTCCAAATTATTCCCTTGCATTGCGTCTGTAAATTGCGCATAAGATAAAATATTTAAAGACTTATACCCTTCCGGCCAAAAAACTCCCCAGAAGCTGGCAAAATTATTCTCGAGCCTTCCCTCAGCCACTCCCCAACTTCTAAAATTGCCTTGATTATTCTTTATAAAAGTAATCTCAGGTGTCTGGGGGAAAACATATTCTTTATTATTAAAAGAGGAATATTTTTGACTAAAGTAAAATATGTGGCCAAAAGCAACTAGTGTTATAAGTACAGCATAAACCTTTTTAGATCTTGCCCAGAAGTTACCAAGAAATATTAAAACACTCGTCCCCACAAAAACACCAAAAGGGATAATTAAATTCCGAAGAGCAATACCAGCAGCATTTCGCTCTAAAATTGCTCCCGCAAAATAGGGAAAGCCATAAAAACGCACCAAAAGTAAATAAATAAAAAGCGCCAAATATAAACTTAATAGAAAAACTGTAATTTTGGTTATTCCCTTGCCATTGCGAGTTAACCATCTATCCATCCCAATTGCTGCCAAGATCGCCAAACAAAAAGTTGGGATAAACAAAAGTCTATTGGCAATAGAACTGGAAAGGATCGGAATGGGAAGCCAAAGAAGAATTTTAGATGTCGGTAGAGCCAAAGTAAAAACAAGGGCAAAAAGTCCGCTCAGTGTTAAAAACTTAGCAAGTTTATTTTGCTTTGCAAAAAAAACAGCAAACAAGCCAAAGACCAAAGCCGCAATTCCGACGTACATAATGCCCTCATAATAAAGGGCAGACCCTCTTCTAAAAAAGTTATATGTAGTCGGGTTTCCAAATAAATCTGGAGCCAAATACGTAAAAAGTGTTTCCGGTGGCAATAGGAAAGAATACAAAGTTTCTTTCAAGAAAACACTTGAACGGGCAGAGTGAAAATAAAGCTCGGCGGAAGGGACCAACTGCATTGCAGAAATAGCTATTCCAATAACAAAAGCACCAACAACTAGCCAAAACCAAAGCGATTTCAAAACACCTTTTGGCCCCACTCGCCAAATTAAATACCCAAGAGCAAATATCAACATGTACATAGTCAATTGAATAAAGCCGGCAAAAACAGAAAAAGCCACAGAAAAAGCAATAATGCCCAGAAACAACGTATTTTTAGTCTTTAAAAATCTGTCGATAGAATAGAAAACTAACGGGAGCCAAATAATAGTGTGTGGCGTATTAACTTGTTCTTCTCCCCAAGTTAAGATAAACGGACTAAAACCAAATGTTATTGCCCCAAAAACAGCAGCCACAGGAGACATCTTAAGATTCCTAAGGTAAATAAAAGTAAAAAAGGAGGCTAAAATCGTCGGTGTCACTCGAAATACGTGCCAAAACTCTACAAAACCCAGAAAAAAGGCAAGAAAGTTAAGCGGATAAAAAACACTGCTTTGCAACTCGCCTACATGAGGTTGGCCGGAGAAACTATATGGATTCCACAATGGTAATTTAAACTGTCTGACCTGCTCCCAAGTTACGTGGTAGGTAGGAAAATAAATTCGCAGTTGATCTTTCCCAGTATTTTTAAATGGTAAATTCCTGCCGAAGACAGGATAAAAATTTGAATTAAGCATATGACCATTTAAATTCACCTTTCCAAAAAAAACAGGCCAAAACATAACGAAAGAAAAACTAGTAAAGGTTACTAATGCAAAAAGAAACAGTTTCTTTTCTCTCACTATTGGGTAAAAACAAACAGACTTATACTAGAATATATGACAGTTCGCTTACTTTGCTAAAATAATAACAAATGTACTTTAGGATTGCATTTTTCTTTAAGGATTTTTTACCATATATTGTTGGAATATTAGCCGTTTTTTTGCTGTTTGTTACGTTCGTCTTTTGGCTTCTTAAATCTTCATACCGACCAAAAACAAAAAAAATACTTATAGCAGTTGCTTTTTCTGTTGTATCTATGGTGCTAATTTTTACAGTATTTGAGGGTTATTTTAGGTATGTTTATGATGAATCAGACGGTTTAGGTTTTTTGCAAGTTAACAAAAGATGGCAGGAAAGGCATGTTGTATATAATAATTTTTTTAAAAGAGATAGAGATTTTAAAGTTGAAAAATCTACAGGCATATTAAGAATAGGAATGTTAGGTGACTCGATTACATTCGGGGCAGGTATAGCAAACACCGAAGATAGATTCTCTAACATATTACAGAGGAATCTCGAAGAAAGCGGTATCAACGCTGAGGTTTACAATCTTGGGGTACCGGGGCTCGACTCTCACGAAGAAATAAAACTGTATCAGGATTTATCGTATCTGAATTTCGATATCGTAGTTTGGCAATATTTTTTAAACGATATCCAGCCGGAAGATAAAGGCGAGCCCGCAAAAATTATTTCCCAAGACGCATACACTAGTGATTTAATGCGTGTGTTGAGCAAAAACTCAACGTTTTTTGATTTCTTGTATTGGAGATTCTCTTCTAAATATACAAGCACTTTTGATCAGCTAAGTAATCACTATTTATTGATGTATTCAAACAAATCGACTTTAAAGAATCATGAACAAGAACTTTCCAGATTTATAGACGACCTAAAAGAGAAAAATAAAAAAATTATCGTCATAATTTTTCCTTTCATTGAGTTACTAGGACCAAATTATCCAGCAACTGAAGCACACAATAACCTTCAGTACTTTTTTAAATCAAAGGATATACAAACCATAGACCTTCTTGATGATTTAAAAAGTGCAAATTGGAGAGATCTAGTTGCAAGCAAATTTGACACTCACCCAAATGAAAAAGTACATATGCTTGCCGCCGAAAAACTGTATGAAAAAGTATATTTAGAGCTAAAATAAACTCCGAAGAGAAAGAGACTAATTTTTATATTTTCTCTCTAATAACTTCTGCTATAACGTTTGCCATTATCATATTTCCATTTGCCGTAAAATGTCCGTCAAATGGGTAATAAAGAGGGAATTGCGATTCTTCGGCACTTAAAAAAGCACTGCTGGCATCATAAGCCTCAATCTTTTCTTCTTTCGACAATTCCATAAGTATCTTTATCGAATCAAGGGGATAAACTTTTCCCAGTTCTAAACCGTAGAATTGTCGGCCCTTTGCCCATTCTTTAGCTGATATCTGATGGCCATGCGGGAAGTAAATTACCACAAAAGGTAGACCATTCTTATCAAGGAGTCTCTTTATTCGTTTGAGATTTTCAAATGGAATTTTATAAACGTCTCTGTTGTTCGCGTTCTCACTGGATCTGGTTACATACTCAAAATCATTTTTGAAATCTCCTAAGACGTAAATTGGCGCCTCAGGTATTCCTCTCATCTTTCTAATCGTTTTCTTTATATTCTCAGCAATAAAATTATAACTTTCTAAGTTGGTATGTAACCAGAATTTAATCTTAGAAGTTAGCGTCAGTGTACCAGGATTTTCACCCCGTGTTATAAATAGTGGAGAGCGAGTGTCTTCCCATAACGCGGGTTGTTCTTTTGTTATTTTTTCGATTGGCTCTGATTCATTACTTTCTAAAGTAGATTCTTCTTCATGTAGATCTTGTGAACCTAAATCAGACTCCTCAACTTTACTTTTTAATGACAAACTCTCTTCAAGTATTTCTTCAGAATAAAAGTTTGCTAAAGAATTTTCTCCGGAAATATCGCCTAGATCAAAGTTCAATATGACCAAATCAGGCATGAACTTGAGGCCGTATTCTCTCAACCATAGATATTCCAAAATAGGGGAATAACTGGGAACGCCTGTATTGACTAGTTCTACTTTTTTACCTTCATCATTTAAACGTTTTTCAGCAAGGTAAACAGCACTTTTTTCGTAGTCTACGGATTCCGCAGCTGTAAAGGAATCTCCAAGAACTAGAACTCGGAAGTTATTTTCTTCGGAAATTTCCTTGTTTCTAAGTCCCAGTGAGTTAATTTTAATCTCTGTGTCCCACTCTGCTGTTTTGTAACGGCAAGTAGTATTGGGCATATATGCATGGTGAACAATAGGATCCTCTCGTTTGCAAGCAACGGGTTCAATAGGAGCGGTTGCATTGAGGTAAAGTCTCAACCCAAATTCGGTAAAAAGAAATGCGGCAACAAATCCTATACATGCAAGCAATAAATACTTCGGTCGAATTACTTTTGCCAGACGTCTTACTTGATCAAAAGAAAGTATAAACGAAAGGTGTGACATTTTAAACCGTTAGTATCTTTCCGATTTAATACTAATCCATGCAATTTTTTGTATCAATAAGTGTTGTTGTTGGCCAGTATTTTAATTTTTGTTTTTGATAAAAATGATTTAAACTACAAAAAGCAATATAAGGAATCTTAATGTTATAGATGAAGACCAATTTAGTATCGATTTTTATAATTCTTTTTTTTAGTATCCTAATTTCACTCCCCTTATTAAAATCGGGTCTTTTCCAAATACACGACGATCAACACATTGCCAGACTCTTTGTTTTTGATGAGGCACTAAAAGCTGGTCAGTTTCCCGTTCGCTGGGTAAACGGTTTAGGTTTCAACTTTGGCTATCCGCTTTTTGTCTTTTACCCCCCTTTAGTCTACA
>CAYMGH010000034.1:0-8530 GCA_964389935.1 uncultured Gammaproteobacteria bacterium
ATAAATCATTTTATTCGCAGAAAAGCTCTGCTTATTCGAAGAAAAGCTCTGCTTACTGTCTTTGACTTGCACTTCCAAATGCGACGCCATAGTATCGCCCGGGAACCTAACCAAATGCTGCTCGGCTCCAATTACTCCATAACTTCTGTTTAATCTTTTGCCGTCAATTTCTGGGCTAATCTGAACCTTAAAATATCTGGAAAGAATTTCGCCAACTTTTGCTTCTTCTTCACTGTTCAGCTCCCGGACATTTTCCCCTACAACCGTCTTCAACTCCCCGACCAGTTCATTGGTTCTGTCAACTTCAATTTCCTGCGCCGGCTCTTGGGGATTATCGGCAATAGTGCTTATTATCGCCGGTGAAGACGGCAGTACCGACGAAAGCATTAAGGCACCGATTGCACCATGGGCAAGTTTATCTTTGGCCGGAAATTTATCTACAACCGCTTCGAAAGTTTCTTTATGTTTTTTGTGAAGTTCACGGCGTGCGCGTCTGGGCCTTTTAAGCCACGCTGCTTTGAGAAGATGATAATGGGACTTTTCTTTAACCCTTTTTTTCTTTTTGTTCACCACTAAATTAAATTAGAGCCGTAACTGGCAAAATTACTTAACTTTATCTCCTTTTTTCCAAATTAAACGGATTAATGAAATCAAAAGAATGATTACTAAAACCCAAGTAATAACGCACAAAACCCCGCCAATCCATATAAACTCATGCCCGGCGCCTTGCCACTGCATCATTGGGCCTGCATTGCCATAAGGGTTAAATGGAACGCCCGGATTTGCTTGAGGATAACCAAACTGTGCTGGATTCATTTATTGTCACCTCCTTCTAACTTGAAGCTAGACTATTCTACTACTGAAAAACGCTCTCTGTAAAATTCCATCGCTCCAACAACTGCATTATTCCAACCATTGGGAAGTAAATTGTGATCAGCGCCTTCGTAAACTACATACTCGATATCTTTGTTTAACTCTTTCATCGCAGTCACAAATTCATCCGACCAGCTTTGGGGCACAGAATCGTCCAGCGTTGCCTGATAAATTTGAATCGGCGCATTAATGCGGCCAAAAAATTTCTCCATTGAATAATTGTCCACATCATAGTCTTCTTCAAACCTGGCAATTTCGCGCCTTAAAAATTTACCGCGATCATCAAATTCATCGGTGTAGTAAAGAATTGAATAAGGAAAAGGTTTGGAAACCGGCGCCCATAAAACAGTCGGAATGTTTTCTCCCGTAATTTCAAGAACTGAAATTGCAATTTGTCCACCGTTGCTGTGCCCCCAAATACCCAACTTATTGATATCTGCTCTTCCCTCAATTCCTTCTTTATCAAATGTCTTATTGAGATTTTCAACCGACCTCAAAAGCGTTATTGCCGCCGTATATGTCTGGAACCTTTCCTCCATTACATCACTGCTTGAACTGTCGCTCTGCCCATAACCTAAAAAATCAGGGGCCAAAGTCACAAACCCGTTTTTGGCAAAAACTTCTGCCGCTCTCTGAGTTCCAACTCCCGTTGTATAAACTTCGCGGTCAGCATAACCACGAAACATAACAATTATTTGAAAAGGGCCTTTTGCAGCAGGAATATTTATCTGACCACTTACTCTCTTACCAGAATCATAAAAATAAAATAGCCTTGAGGTAAAATCAGCACTGTCATCAATCACATCCCCGAGTCCAATTTCACTCGGCTCAAAATTAGTTTTGGAAAGTGCATCAAACATATATTTGTCCAAAGGCTTTTCTTTGGCTTGAGATATACTTGAAGGTAACTCGAAACTTTTTTCCTGCTGAAACTGCCAGCCAAAATAGAGGGCAATTGATAGAACAAGCAAAATAAGGATCGTCAGTGGCAATCTCATTGAGTCAATAAATTATATCCTAAGAAAAATCCTGCCAAAAGAACGTATAATTTAATTAAAAGTTTTATGCCTGATTTAAATCCAGAAGTAAGTAAGAACATCGAAAAACCTAGCTCGGAAAAACTTCCTCTTCCCAAACGAGAAGAACTTCCTGAACAGTTGATTGAAATTACTGATCAAATTGCCGAAATCTCTGGAACATGGAACCCTGTAGAAATTTACACGGCTGACGAGGATTCAATTGAAAACGAACGTAAAAATTTATTCAAAGCTTTTATAAGCAAAGAGGAACATAATCCAACATTTACTTACTCCTACGCAGAATCTCTGGATTTGACAGAAAGTAGAAAAATGCTAGCCGAATTGCAAGGAAAAGTTAGACAGTTTAAACCGGCTTCCGAACTAGAAAGACTTGCTAGAGTTATGCTCCACTTCAAGATTGCAGATGATATTGCAACTTGTGATTTACAAACCGGAATCAAAGAAAAAGATGAACGTAAAATTGCTAAGTCTTTGAGGAAAAAATACCCCAGTACAGACCCACAACTTCTCCATCATGCAAAACTTGTATATGAAGACTTAATAGCAGGAAAGAAGTCAGAACCACAAAGGGCTATCAAACCTCTCCTTTCAGAAAAAGAGCAAGACTTTTTGAGCTCACAAAAAGTAAATGACCAAGATATTAAAGAGGCCTTTGAATGGGCTCTGGACCAATACGGAATTCTTCGAAAGAACCATGGGCGAGGCTTTGTAGTTTTAATAAGCGAAAAAGATACAGATATCGATGTCAGAGATAAATCAAAAGAAGGACCAACAGTTTTTATTCCAAAAGGCCTCACAGTCACTATGGATAAACTTTTGGAATATATGGCGCACGAAATTGAAGGCCATGCTAGGCAATCCGTCAATGGAGAAGAATTATTTATCATCGGCGGGGGTCCCTTAAAAATTGATAATGAAATGCTTTATGAAGGTTTAGGGAAACGCTACGATGAACAATTTAGGTTAAAATTTTTTGGAACAGAATCTGGAACTCCTCTTCCATACTATACATACGCTATTAAAGAAGCCGAGGAAGGTACGTCCTTTTATAAGATTTTTGGAAAACAGGTACAAATGCGCCTACACGTTGCGTTAAAAATTCCGCCAGAAGAACCTCTACCCAACCTATCTAAAATTGACAACAATGTGTTAGAAAACGCTATGGATCTCGCATGGAGAATTACTTATAGAGTGATGAGAGGACATACTGATACCTCGAATCAAACACCGTTTGCAATGGCTAAAGATCTTGCTTATCTGCGCGGTTGGCTTTTAGACAAAGAATTAGTCAAAGAAAATGCCGGTTATCTAAACGAAGCAGCAGTTGTCCATTTTAAAGCTCTGAAGTTTTTAGCAGAATTTGACCTATCTGAAGAAAAACTTCCAATTCCATTCAAAGATATTATACTCAAATACTGGCAAGAAGTTATAAGACCTCAAATGTTAGAAAAGAGAACTGATGATTCCAAAAAATGATAAAGAGAAGCTACTCGCAAATTCATCTTCAAAGTTAGCTCGAAATATTAACTTTAGTGTATGCTTTACAAGCTGTGAATAAAAAAGTCTTAATCGCCGTCGTAGTTTTCATTATTGCCGCAATCACTCTCTATTTATTAAATTTTTTAAACATTACCTCTCTAATCCTGCGACAAAAAAATATTCCGGAAATTGAAAAGCAACCTGCCCGCGAACTTACTCAAGAAGAAATCCAGGAAATACCCCTACTTTCAACCGTTGCCAAGAATTTAGAGATCCCTTGGGCAATCGCCTTTTTGCCGGATGGCAGCATCTTAGTGACCGAAAGACCCGGCAGAGTACGGCTTATTGATAAGGAAGGCAATTTGCAAAAGGAGCCGATTGCCGAAATTTCAGAAGTTAAATTAATTGCCGAAAGCGGGCTTCATGGTATTGCCCTACACCCAAATTTTAAAGTCAATAATTTTGTTTATCTCTACTACACTTACGGCCAAAATGGTGATCAAACGCAAAATCGCGTCTCGCGATTTGCATTCGACGGCCAATCATTTTCTCAAGAAAAAATAATTGTTGAGGGCATCCCCGGAGCTCAATTCCATGACGGCGGCCGAATTAAATTTGGCCCCGATGGTTTTCTATACATTACAACCGGGGATGCTCTTGAACCTTCACTTGCCCAAAACACAGATTCGCTAGCTGGAAAAATTTTAAGGGTTACTGATGAAGGCAAAAGCGCACTGGGAAATCCTTTTGAAAATTCAACTTACTCTTATGGCCACCGCAATCCACAAGGCATCGCCTGGGACAAAGATGGCAGACTTTGGGCAACCGAGCATGGCTCTTCAGCAACTGATGAGCTAAACCTAATTGAAATCGGCAAAAACTATGGCTGGCCGACTATTCGCGGCGACCAATCGCAAGCGGACATGCAATCTCCCGTAATTCAAAGTGGCAGCGACACTTGGGCACCAGCGGGTCTTGCTTACCTTGATGGATCACTCTTTTTTGTAGGACTTCGCGGTCAAACACTCTTCGAAGCTAAAATTGAAAACGGATCAGTAACTTTAGTTGAACATCTAAAAGGACAACTCGGCAGACTTCGCGAAGTTGTGGTTGGCCCGGATAACATGCTTTATATCACTACCAGCAATCGCGATGGCCGCGGCGTTCCGACGTCTGACGACGACCGCATTATCCGCATCAATCCCGCAAAACTTTAAAAAATTCTTTTGATCTTTCTGCTAAAATTCAACTATGGCACTAACACCGTCAACCCAAACCAAAATCGGCTCCAGCGCACCCAATTTTAGCTTGCCGGGAGCTGACGGCAAAAACTATTCGCTTAATTCATTTGCCGACTCCTATGGTTTGGTGGTTATTTTTACCTGTAACCATTGTCCTTATGCCAAAGCTGCCTGGCCCTTGCTTATTAAACTTGCTAGCGAATTTAAAAATAAGGGCGTCGCCTTTGTTGCAATTAACCCCAATGACGAAAAACAGTATCCAGAAGACAGCTTTGAAGTTATGAAGCAAAAAATTTCCCAGTGGCAGATTAATTTTCCCTATCTTCGAGACGAAGAGCAAAATGTCGCCAAAGATTACGGCGCAGTTTGCACTCCGGATATCTTTGTCTTCGACAAAGACCGCAAGCTTTACTATCGTGGTCGCATCAACGACAATTGGCCTCCGGTTGAGAAAGTTGATGGAGAATATAAACCAAAACAGCCGGATCGAGAAGTGAAAGAAGAATTAAAAGAAGCTCTTAACGCTTTACTTTCCGGCAACCCCCCACCTAAAACACAAAATCCCTCAATGGGCTGTTCGATTAAGTGGAAAGAGTAATTGACTAAATATTTTCACAAATGGTATAACTCACAAATATTTTATGGCAAGACCAGAAGCTGGAACTCTACTTAGACTTGGAGGTACTTTCGCAATCAGCACCATTTTACTGGCCGGTTGTGGACAGAATGCAGATAAATGCGAAGACCCAACTAATGCAATCCCTTTAGGTTCCAACCCTGAAGGAGCGGTAAGGGATTGCACTTTTACTGAAGTTGCCACTTCAAATCCCAAATTGGTAACATCTTTTCAAGAAAAAATGAACACCGTTCTTGACAGGGAAATAGCTAATATAACGGATGCGTCGCTAATTCCAGGTTATTACCAAAATACAATTCACTATGATAGACAAGATCTTGCTGATTTACTCGAATATTTTTCTATGAATGGCGTTGATTTCAGAAAACTAATCCTCTACGCTGAAGAAACAGGACATGCTGCAGAAGCATCGGTGCTGTTAACTCAATATAATTTTGCCCGCGAAGCATTACAAGGCAAAGAATTTTCAATTTTTGGAACTGAAAAAACTATAATCAATTATAAGATCGGCGATTTTGTCGAAATAGATGATTACGAATTTCCCGAAAGACCAGGGATTTTCTTGCGTGAAACGCCTACGCTTACAATCGATCCTGAAAGACATACGGTTCGTGATGGCAGCAGAATAAAAATAACTTCAGGACCTGAAATCATCATAAATCATATAGATGCTAAAGCAGTACGCATGTGGCGAGTCCAACGTCTGCAATCAAATGCAGAAGGACGCTTAATTCCCCAAGAAGACGAAACCGGCTGGATTTCCGAAGAATGGTTAGGTGCACTACTTTCCTCACAACCCCTTGAATAATTTCCCGTCTTTTGACATACTTTCTTTTAATGTCTCTCAAAAAATTTAAACTTGACAAAAAATTTTACTTCACCGCAGCTTTTGTTGTGGCGCTTTTAATCTTTACCTACATAGTTTTTCATCTTTCAGTGGGTTGGTTTACTATTGTAATGCCGATTTTTGCAGGCCTCATTTTCTTGGCAATTTTTTTAGTTCCCGACGACGAAGAAAAACCCCGCAGTAAAAAATAATTCCAAATGATTATTGCCTACATCATTGTTTTTACACTCATAGGCAGTGTCGGTTCTTTAATCGGAAGTTATTTCCTGCTATTAAAGCAAAAAATCACTGAATCTTTTTCCAACATGCTAATTAGTTTTGCAGCCGGTGCTCTAGTTGCCACGGCATTTTTAGACCTTTTCCCCGAAGCCGCAGAGGCAGCAGGAGACGCCAACATTTTTATGCCGGCACTTCTCGGATTCTTAAGTTTCTTTATAGCAGAAAGATACATACGGCTTTTCCACTATCATCATGGTCATGGAGAAAAACCAAGCACTCTTTTAGTCTTGGTTGGAGACGGAATTCACAATTTTGTTGACGGCGTAACCATTGCTGTAGCTTTTTTAACAAGCGTTCCTCTTGGCATCACAACTTCAATTGCTGTCGCTGCCCACGAAATTCCTCAGGAAATTGCCGATATGGGAGTTTTGCTTGCAAACGGACTTTCTAAAACCCGCGCGGTTATCTTTAACTTTTTGTCTGCCCTAACAGCGCTTGCAGGTGCAATTCTGACAATAGTCTCTGCGGACCTAATCGAAAACTACTTGTTCTTTTTCCTGGCCGTTGCAGCCGGCCATTTTATTTACATTGCCGCCAGCGATTTAATTCCGGAAATTCATGAGGATACAGGTAAGGGTAGCAAATACTCAACAATATTCCTGTTTCTATTGGGAATTATTGTTGTCTACATTTTCACAACGCTCTTCGAAGGTTAATTAACCGGAAACAGTCACAATAACTTGCCTTTCTCGAGGTCCTGCAAATTCAGCTAAGATCACTCTTTGCCAAGTTCCTAGAATTAATTTCTTATTCTCATATGGCAAACTCATTGACGTCCCGATTAATGCTGATGCAATATGGTCTGGGGTATGAGCGGGATCATGAGGATGCCGCCAAACGAGCTTTGGAATTATCGCCTCAAATGCCGCACTTAAATCTTCGTCTGTTCCCGGATCAAGATCAGCTGTTGTCAAAGCAGCAGTCGTATGGATAAGATGTAAATTGCAAATTCCATTCAAAATTTTTTGCTTTGCCAGTAAGCTGTTAACTTTGTCTGTTATATCAATAACTTGTTTATTTTCTTGAGTATTGATGGAGATTTTCATCACACAATATCAACCACTTAGTCCAAGTACTCTATTTCATTCTCGTCATAGCCGGGGGAGCAAAAAACCAACAAAGTCATCTGGCCGGAATTTTCATAAATCTGGCCCCGGGGAATATGAACAAGATCTCCTACGCCGACTTGGCTGCCTTCCTGATCGTCGACATACGAACCTGTGCCGGCAAGTACAAAGTGAAACTCGTCACTCTTATTATTTCGGTGGCGTCTGTTAACCCCCTCGACTCTGATCATCGCTGCGCTAATTGTTAACAAATCCCGATCACTAAATAAATTCTTTACCTTAACCGCACCAAAACTTTCCTCGTCAATATCTTTGGTTTTTACAATAGAAATCACTATAAAACCATTGTCGCACTAAATTTAAAATGTTTGCAACAATCGTGGTTATAAAATTAAGTTGTGGGAATCCGTTTTTCAGGATCAGGTATTATTCTTATTTTCTTACCATCGCGAAATCTTATCGCTGTACCATTCGGGCTTGCTCCAAGCGATCTTGCTCTTATACTTAAACTTTCTTGTCTTGAATCACTATCAACTATCGCACTTGTATCGGTTTTCATCACATCACTATGATCACCGGTAAATAAGTTTCTACCTTCCTCTACGCCCATAATAAATCCTGTCGCAAGAAAGGTTCTAACTCTATGTTTCAGCATATCCTGAATTGAGTCAAGAGGGTAAACTATTTACATTACACACATCGGGAGTGGGTTGGTTTCATAAATCATGGATTTTATCTATCTTGCTAGCTAAAATGAAATCGTTTTCCGATAGACCACCAATTGCATGCGTATATAAAGTTATTTCTGCTTTTCCCCAACCAAAATCAATATTCGGATGATGACCTTCACTTTCCGCTATTTCTCCAATTCTATCAACGAATTCAAGAGCTTCTTTAAAATTTTTGAATTTAAATTTCTTGCTGATTTTAAGAACGGCGTTATCCAGCATTTTCCATACATTATTTATTGTTCGA
The DNA here is from genome assembly GCA_964389935.1 of uncultured Gammaproteobacteria bacterium. GTDB lineage: Bacteria > Patescibacteriota > Microgenomatia > Curtissbacterales > GWA2-41-24 > WO2-FULL-40-11. Next base: position 8,439 of record CAYMGH010000034.1, read on the forward strand.
GCTTGTCGAAAACTACTCTTATTTGAACTTCTCAACTCCGCTTGCGCTTCGCTCGAAGAATATCTGTTCAGCTTTTTCAAGAGTTTTTCTGC
>CAYMGH010000035.1:0-8448 GCA_964389935.1 uncultured Gammaproteobacteria bacterium
AAAAACCCACCTTACGTGGTTTTTTGGCGTTTCGAGCTTAGTAACTCGTTGAGGTGGGTCAGGGGTTAGAAAATTTATTTCTTCTTTTTCTTTTTTTTGGCCATTTAGCCTTTACCTCCGTTAATATTAATTATTGATACAATTTTTAATGGAAAACAAGTGGGTAAATTGAGGCTAAACAAGCACAATTTTTAATTTTTAATTTTAAATTTTAAATTTTTAGCACTTCGTCGATTCGTATCTGTACTCCAGTATTTGACATAAGCATAGAAATAATGGGCGCCGGAAAAAAGGGCCCAAACAAAACCTCGAAATCCATCTTGATAACCTTTATGTCTGAAGTAAATATTTAAAAAAATGAGAATTGGTTTAATAATCATATAGTTTATAACTTGGATTGCCCCTTCACCCGGATTCTCTTCTCTCAAATGTTGCGCAGTCTGATCTGTATAGCGAATAGTTCTTTTTAAATATCTTTCGAAGCTAGGATCAGATAAGTGCAAAATATCATTTTCAAGCCTCCCCACCTCTCCTTCAACTTTTACCTGCTCATGGACATCTTTTTCTGCTAACTTCCCTTTTCCATTCTTAAAAAGCCTAATGACACTATCCGGATAAACACCACCCTTTTTCAAATACCCCCCTAAGAACCAGTTTTTGCGATTGATCCAAAAACCGTTTTCTTTTGGTTTTACTTTTATTAAATTTTTGATTTCTTTAGCAAGAGCACCACTTATTCTTTCATCCGCATCCATTAGTAGAATCCAATTACCATTGCAATTTTCAATCGCCAGATTTTTATTGATGTTGAACATTGGTTTATTAGAGGTGGTGATAATTTTTGTACCCATTTTCTGGGCGAGCTGGGCAGTTCTATCTGTTGATGAACCATCAACGATTACAATTTCATCAGCTACTTTTTTGAGAGAGTAAATGCAGTCGACAATGTTATTTTCTTCATTATAGGTTGCCAGAGCAGCAGAAATGGTAATTCTTTTTTTAGTCTTTATCATAAATGTCCTATTTTGATGGCTTCTTGACCATCAGGGTAATTAATTGTTTTTAAAACTTTGAAGTTTTTTGGAAAGGCGTCAGCGTATGAAACAAAAAGTTCGGCGTCATTTTTTGAAAGTTCAACATCGGATTTTTTTTGGCCGAAATAGAATTTGTCAAATTGTCCCCTGTTGCCATATTTTTGAAAGCTAGCCGGGTCGTACCTTGTATAAAAAAGCCAGAAGACATGGGCTTGCTCAAATTCTTCGCTAACACTTACTTTCTCAAAGTTATTTTTTATTTTTTCTGATTCGATTGCTGCTTCTTTGTACCCATATTGCCAGTATTTAGCCGAATGGACAGCATAATGAGTATAATAATTATGCAAATATATTACGAATGAAATCGTTAGCCATGCACCTATAGATAAAGCGACGATTTTCGCTCGGAAATCTCTTAAGGAGATTGTGCAAAATCCAAATGCTGAGATCAGGACCATTGGAATCATTAAGAGTCCACTTCTGATAGCGTGAGGTGCAGGAAAAACAGGTACAGCAGGTATAGCAGCTATTGCTAACCAAATCATGAGTAAACTTTTTCTCTTATCGATCGTTTTTAATACAAAATACAACCCAATTAACAAAATTGGTAAATAAAATAGAGGCAGCATTCCATTATTTTCTAGGTGATGTCGTAAATTGTTATCTCCTCTTATAAAAAGAAAGTTAGGTGAAAAATTGGATAAATAATTTTCTATATATCTTGATCCCGTATTGATGTATTTATTGTTAACAAAATTGTCTGTGGACCGAGGTTCTAAATTTGGAAACTCTTTCTTCTGATTTTCTTCGGATATGGTAGACGAGGACTCTAATCTGCTGAAAATAGCTTTTTGAGGAAGAAAAATAAGTAAAGACATGGTAGCTGCAATACTTAATATTATAAAAGTGAGTGTATATTTCTTGGGTATTTGGACAATCTCTTGTCTGAATAAATAAACGAGGATTATTAAAAATAATGGCATAAAAATTCTTTGGGCGTGATAGCTATAAAGTACGACTCCAAAGGCAATGCTAGCTAGTAAAAGGTATATATGTTTTTTAAGTCCGTACAAAAAAAATACAACGAAAGCTAAACTTGCGAACAATCCAATATTTGCCTCAAGTCCTACTCTTGAAAATTGCAGGTGCCATGGAAAAGTTGAAAATAAAAACATTGAAATAAGTGCTATCAATTCTTTTTTTTCACTTTTTTCAAAAATTAGTTTGGTTAAAAAATAAATCAATGGAACCGAAAGAAAACCGAAGAATGCAGACGGCAGCCTCGCTGCGAAGGGAGACAGACTAAATATGCCAACAGTAATGGTATCAAGATACATATAAAGAGGAGGTTTATAATCGTCAAACGACCTGTTTGCAAGCGGAAGAAAAGAACCATACTCGTCACGACCGGTATTTAAAATCGAGTAGGCATTATAAGCATTACTTACTTCGTCCCAGTTTAAACTAAGGGGTATTTCCCCCAGTTTGTAAAACCGCAAAATAAATGCTAAAACGATTATCAGCCAAAAAATTTGTTTTTTCATTATTTCGGTAAAATCTCATATAATCTCATGAAACTATTTCCTTTACCTTGTTGGTATTTGGCAACAATTTTAATTATTGGATCCACGGGTTCTTTTTTTGTTTGATAAAAGACAATGTATGTTTTTTGAGTTTCTGCTATGTCAAAGATTTCCCGAGGTAGATTTTGGGGATCCAGCGGCCAGTATGATGAGATGTGAACGTTTTCGTTTTCAAAAAAGTAAATATTTAAAGCAAAAGGCATAAGTCCAAAAGTCCCTTCAGTCGCTACATGAACCGAGGTTTTTTGAGAATCTTGCTTTATAATTCCGACGATCTCTGATATTCCGTAACCTGCCGGCCAATCGTTGAAATATTGATTTGAATCACCTTCTGGGATATTGGCATATGCAGGATTTGTTAAGAGTTTGAATGAAGTGTATGCTGGAATAAATAAAATTATTACCAATGCAATCGTTAGTTGCTTGGTGTATTTTTTGAAAGTGTCCAGAAGGATTATCGCAGAATATGCAATTAATATTAAGACATAAGGATAATAAAAAAGAGCAAATCTCGGATATAGGACTTTGTTGAATATTACTTCAGCGCCGAAAGGAATAATTATTAAAATAGAAAGATATATTATTTTAAGATCTTTTTTCAAATATCCCCAGATTAAGCAGATTACAAATAAAATAAATAAAGGCAATGATGTATAGGTCGCAAGCCAAACTATCAAAGATTTGAAATTTGAAAAAGCAAACAAAAAAGGATTGTTAATTATTTCTGAGTAACTTCTGATAAATTCATAATTTTTCCGCTCTATGACGTAAAAGAGAGGAGATAATCTAAGGGAATTGTAAATTATTTGTGAGAGTATAAATGTAATAATTGACAAGCCGGTCCATTTTGAAAGATTTTTCAAAATCATTTTTTGTCTAAAGTTGAACAAAAGCAGTGAGAAAGGTAAAAGATACAGGAAGAAATTTCCGGATGATTTGGTTATCATAGCTAGGCCAATAGCAAAGCCATTTAAAAGTGCGAGATCCAGTCTAGGGTTTTTGGCCATTTTAATGGAGAGATAAACAGCGAAGATGCCTAGCATGGTTAGAAGAGAATCAAAAAGTGCGAGTCTATCGTAAAGCAGAGTAAAAGGTAAAATTACGTAAAGAAGAGATGACATTCTTGCTACTTTTTCGGAAAATAACTCTTTTGCTAAAAAGTAAATACCCGTGATTGACCCAAAGCCGGCAAAAATTGATACAAGCCTTGAGGCAACTAAAGGATCTTCAATGAATTTTTGACAAATTGCTGCTATCCAGATAAAGAGTGGTTGTTTGCCATCTTCCAATGAAACAAAACGGTGTGCGGCATCATTCAAAGCAACTTTTGCCCAATATGTGTAAATTGCTTCATCTGTGAATATGGGGATCACCTGAATATTCACAAACCGAGTAATAACATAAAGAACAACAATTGCGATTATTATTAAATTATGAAATTTAAATTTTGCTTCCATGATTAATCCGTTATGCCTATATCAAAAATTTCCTTCTCTGCGAGATTTGTGATCGTCGAAATCTTATTTACACCTTCGGGTAAGTTACCTTTTCCTAAAACATAGAGAGAGTTGTTGATTACTGGTACTTCTGCATCGCTATCTATAAATTTAAACTTATCAAAGCCTTTAGTATCAATAAAGAAAAATTGATCTTTAAAAACCTCAGAATTTTTTTGAAAACTGGCAGGATCATATTTCATATATAACAAAAAGTAAATATAAGGCCTGCCTTCACCTTTGGTAACAAAGATATTATCAACTCTATCGTAATAATTTTCCGCAATCAAAACAGCTTCTTTATATCCGTATTGCCATTGACCGGAATAAGTCTTTGGCCAGTATATATGATAAGCGTTTAAGTAATAAAATAAAAAAGTAATAATACTAAAAAGTATTACCGGTATTAATATTTTCTTATTTTTAAAAATTTGAAAAGTATAGTACAAACCGTAGGCACTAAGAATTTGAAAGGTGGGTAAAATATGGGCCATTCTTAGAGCGTGCGGCGTTTCTCTTGCCGTTGCGGGACCTAGAGGTGAAATGAGCAACCACCCAAGAATTAAAAATGAAAATTTGGATCTTTTGGAAATTAGAAAATATGTACCGGTTGCAATGAATAGTAAATCAAATAAGTAGAGCTCACCCATTTTTTGAGTCGACAAACGCGGATTAGCATCTCCCTTTGTAAATAAAAAGGCAGGATCAAACGCATCAAAATAATGTACAAGATACTCGTGCAAGTAAAAAAGTCTTCTGTTGTGGACGATATCTGACCAAATCCTAAAATTGTCCTCACTGCGATACAATATCGAATCGTTAATAGGTTTTAGATCTTTGAAAATCGTTACCTCATTGAATCTAAGTTTGCCTTCGATTGTTTGAGTCGTGAATTTAAATAATGGCCAAAAAAGAATTGCAGCAAAAATTGCTACTCCGAAAACGAATAGTAAATTCTTTAATATTTCTTTTCTAAATTGGATTGCTAAAATAACTAAAATTAGCGGAATAAACAGGCGTTGTCCGGTAAAAGTATACATTGCTGCGAGAAACGAGAGGGCAGAGAGAATAAGCCATAAGTGATTATCAAACACGAATTTCACAAAAAGATAAATTCCAAATAGAGAAAAGAATAAAGCTACATTTGCTTCAAATGCCGCTCGCGATAATTGTAGATGCCATGGTGAGATGGCCAGCATTAGCGCAGAGAAATGTGCAATTGACAACTGACCATTAACAACTGAAATTACGTGTTGAGAATTTTCGAAAAGTTTTTTAGCTATTAGATATGTAAGTAAAACTGTTAGTGTGCCAAAAAGGGCGGAAGGGAATCTTATCGCGAATTCATTGAGACCGAATAGATAAATTGAGGGTACCGTGGCATAAATGTAACCCGGTGGTTTGTAGTCTCCGAAAGCAGCAAAGTTGGTAACTGGGAAAAAATGTCCATACTCATCTCGAGCGGTTTTTAAAATAGAATAAGCATTGTAGCCGAGAGAGGCTTCGTCCCAATACAGCGATGGGGGTACTTCACCGATTTTGTAAAAGCGTAAAAAAAAAGCTAAAAAAATAATTAAAATCAGCAGATAATTTTTTAATTTAAACTTATGCATGTCGCCTTTTGACAATAACTATAAGTGCCAAAGTCAATGAAACTATGCTAATAATATTCGCCATTCTGCGAAGCGGGGTTTCTTGATACTTAAAGATAAAATGATGAGATCCTGCCGGAACGATTAAATCGTAAAGTCCTGAAGTATCTATATCTGGTCTGTAAGTAAAGTCAAACGATTTATCAACCAGGGAGTGGTCATTTACAAAATTTTGATCATCCATAAAAACCTTCCAACCTTTAAACTCTAAAAGATTTATTTGAATTCGAGCTGGTTTCTCACTTTCTGATCTAAAAGTCAGCATATTGCTTTTCTGATAAAAATCCTTTATGTAAATTTTGCCTTTTATCGATTCGATAGGTGAAACAAAATAATCCGGAACCACATTACTAAGTCTTGTTTTAGGTCTAAATTCATTTAGCTGTGTGGCTGAACCTTGATACTGCAGAAAGTGCTCATCGTCGAAGTAAACAGGCTGATTTATTCTGAGGTGGTTTCTATTAGCTATGATAATCGCTGCAATTAACAACAAGACTAAAATCCTATTCTTAAAAATTTTTGTGACGAAAGCTGCTAAGAAAGCGGTTGCAAGAGCAATAATACCAAGAAATCTCCATGGTAGATCTATGAACTGAAGAGGTTTAAAGTATTGCCAAAAAAATATGGTGGCTTTCGTGTCTAACATCAAAATTACAGTAATAACCAGTGTCAAGAAAAAAAACATGGTTAAGGCAAATTCTAATTTATTGGAAGTTAAAATTAGTTGATTAATAATATTTGATAGATTTTTATTTTTTCTCAAGAAAAAAAGTAACATGACAGTTAAAGCTATAAATATAATTAAAATGTGAGCAAGGCCAATTTGTAAAGACATTTGGTCATTTAAAACGCCGGGCAGGTCGAATCCATAATCCCATGGTGAGTGAAGAAGCTGCCCTAAAGTGGTGAAGTGGGATTTGTAAACCAATTTAAATGACTCGTCGAAATGAATTAACGTTCTTTCAAATAAAACCGGAAGATAGGTGAAGCTTGCGATTAAAAGACCCCAGAGTGCAGAGGCTGTAGCAGCTACCAAGAGCTTAATAGATTTGCTATTTACGGCCAGAATCACTGAGTAGAAAACAATAACCCAAGAAACCATATAAGCGATAAGATTTTGCGAGAGTAGAACTGCAGCAAAAGCAAGAGCACATGCGGCAATTCTTACAAAGTTTATTTTTTTGGAAAGTTTCGTGAGTGTTAAAAATAATAAAGGCAAAAAAGTATAGACAAGTATTTCGGATAACGAACCTCGAACATAAATAAGGGAGAATCGATATGGCGCCCATACATAAAACATGCTGCCTACAAAAGCTGATTTTGAGGAAGCAAATACTTCTTTAAACCAAAAGTAGCTAAATATAGCGGAAAAAATAAAAGAAGCGGCCATAATTATTTTAAAAGAGTTAGACAAGGTCGCACCTAATAAGTGAATTATTGAGCCTAACAAGTAAGGAATAGGGTAAATGTATACAAATATGGGCGACCCCAGACCTCCATTGAGAGTTTCTGCCCAGCGAGGAGGCAGCTGGCCATCTTTTAAGGCAATATAATACTGAGCGATTCTAGCTGTGTGGGTTTCCCCGTCGTGACTCGTGTAAAAACCGGGTCTGGCTAAATCTTTGAGTGCGAAAATGGAAAAGAAGAGGAGTGCAAAAATCGACAAAAAATTAGGACTATACCAAAATTTCACTTTTGAAAGAAATTCTAGCACAAAAAGAGCGCTTAAGAGGATTCGAATGTCATACGTTTGTAAATTTTTCTACTAAGCTCAACATCCCTTTTGCAGTATTCGTAAATTTCATCGTGTTTTCCTTTAATGTAAAAGTCGTATACCTGGGATCCGTCTATTCCATCCTCTTTGGAAGAAGGAAGGCCGAGAGCAATCGCCAAATGATGGAGCTTGATTGATGACTGGTAAACCCACCTATTCCACTGTTTATTAGTATCGTAAATATTTTCTGTTTCGAAATTTTTAATAGGCAAAAGTTGCGTGGGTGAACATTTATTAACTATTGAGCGTTTATACAAAAATGGAATATCGAAATTAATAATGTTATGACCGATAAATTTGGTGGCTTTTGCTGCAATCTTCCACCAACTTATTAGAATATCACGTTCTTGCCCTTTTATAATTTGAGTAGGTTCATCTCCTAATGCATAACCAATACAAAATATTTGCCCAAAGTTCCCGGAAAGTGCGCTTGCTCTAAATAAAGCTTCTTCATCTTCTGCAATATCCTTATTTCTCCATTTGCTTCTTTCAGATTCAATAGCAGCGTTACGTAACTCTTCTGACGCGGGAATAGTTTCTAAATCAAAAAATAATTTCATAATGTAACTTGCAAATCATTGTAGAAAAATCTACTTTCAATCGCAACTATTTGGCCAGATTCATATTATTTTAGTCTAGTGATAAACTAACTGCATGGTGCGCTTTTTCAAAGCCAACAAACTCTCTACAGCAACAATACTATTGTCGATAATAACTTTGGCTCTTATACTAAGAACCTATAAACTGGCGGAGATACCACCCGGATTTTATGCTGATGAAGCTTCAATAGGATTTAATGCATATAAAATATTAACTACATTCCATGATGAACATGGCAAGTTTTTGCCATTGTTCTTTGAGGCTTTTGGTGAGTACAAGAATGCCTTAGCAGTTTACCCCGTAGTCATA
>CAYMGH010000036.1:0-141 GCA_964389935.1 uncultured Gammaproteobacteria bacterium
TGCCAAAATTTATCAAAAGAGTACCGAGAGCCAGAAGGTGTCCTCTTTGCAAGCAGGATATAGTTGTTGATTATAAAGATATTGTTATTTTGAAAAAGCACATTTCCGAGCGCGGAAAAATTTTAGCCAGAGGGCGAACCG
>CAYMGH010000036.1:151-8301 GCA_964389935.1 uncultured Gammaproteobacteria bacterium
GCAGTAGCGCAAAATTAAAAGATAAAGATTCAAGCAAAAAAGAAGTAAAAAAGGCCACAAGTCCAGACGTGTCTCGTCAAAAGGAGGAGGGCAAAGAAGACATCGATCTCGACGATCTTCCTTTTTAATTTATATCAGCAGCTCTACTTAAAACTGAGTTTTAATGTAGCTTCTCTGATATAATTTTTAACACGAATTTAAAAGAAACATTATTAAGGAAAGTTAAAAATTATGCCAAAATTTATCAAAAGAGTACCAAGAGCCAGAAGGTGTCCTCTTTGTAAGCAGGATATAGTTGTTGATTATAAAGACATTGTTGTTTTGAAAAAGCACATTTCCGAGCGCGGAAAAATTTTAGCCAGAGGGCGAACCGGAATTTGCTCCATGCATCAGAGACAAATGACCAGAAGCATTAAAAGGGCAAGATATGTAGCTTTGCTGCCCTTTGCCCAAAATTAACAGTTGACAAATGCCTTCAGAAAAAAAAATTGCCCAGAGTGAAATAAATCCTCAGAAAAGCGAAGTTGAATCACCCCCGCAGAGCGGGGCGCCGGAATCCCAAGAAATGAATAGTGAGCAAATTGAGAAAAAAGGGTCGCTCGTTGGTTTCTTGGTGCAGTTTTTCTTAGTTGCTTTTGTTTTTTTTGCAATTGGTTTTGTTGTCGGCCAGAAGAAAATTGAGATTGACAAGCGCGGAATAGTTCCCATTGTCAATGTTTCCAGCCAGACTTCACCTGAAGTTCAGAACGTAGATTTTTCACTTTTCTGGGAAGTGTTTAAGATACTGCCCCAAAAGTATATAGACAAGGATGCCGTCAGTGCTCAAGAAATGGTCTATGGGGCAATTGCCGGAATGGTTCGTTCTTTGGGAGATCCTTATACAGCGTTTGTTAACCCCAAGCAAAACGAGCTGATTAAAAGTGAACTGGCAGGATCCTACGAGGGAGTAGGTATTCAAATCGGATTTAATGAGGACAAAAGACTGGCGGTTATTGCTCCACTAAGCGGAACTCCGGCAGAAAGGGAGGGTATATTTGCCAAAGACATCATTGCCAAAATTGATAAGCGGGATACTTTTGATCTGACACTGCCTGAGGCAGTAGAGTTGATTCGGGGTCCGGCCGGAACTAAGGTAAAGTTAACTTTGATTCGGGACGGTGAAAACGAGCCCATTGAAAAAGAGGTTGAAAGGGCAAATATCGATGTCAAATCAGTTGAAGTTGAATTTAGAAACGCTGGCTCAAGAGAGATTGCAATTATCAAGGTTTCCAGATTTGGCGAAAAAACAGATATTGAATGGGACATGGCAGTTGGCGAAGTTGAGGCACGAGACGTCGACGGAGTGATTGTTGATATGAGAAATAATCCGGGAGGACTGCTCGCCAGCTCAATACACCTCGCCAGTGAATTTGTTACTGGAACTGTTGTTAAGCAAAAGGATGCTAGTGGTAGAGAAAGTCGATCAGTCGCCGAGGGTGGGGGTCAGCTGCTGAAGACGCCTCTGGTGGTTTTAGTAAACGGCGGATCGGCATCCGCCGCCGAAATTTTTGCCGGTGCAATGCAGGACGCAAGACGCGGACAAATAATTGGTGAGCAAACGTTTGGCAAAGGATCGGTTCAGGATGTAGTTGACCTGCCGGGCGGCTCCAGTCTTCACGTGACAGTTGCCCAGTGGCTGACACCAGATGGTAATTCAATTCAGGACGCGGGTATTACTCCGGACATTGTTGTCGAATTAAATGCAGAAGACAGAGAGGCGAAGCGGGATCCCCAACTTGACAGAGCGCTCGAGGAAATATAATGTTTAAAAACTTCAAATCTTCGATTTTGGCGGTTATTTTAGTTGTAGTTGCACTGTGGATTTTGAGTATTTACGGCGCTTTGAGGTTTTTTGGTAAAGTGCCCTCGCCGGTTCTTGAAAACGGTAAAGTTTTAGAAAAGCAAAGGGTAGTTGAAGAGGAATCGACAGTTATCAATGTTGTAGAAACAGTCTCGCCGTCGGTTGTTTCAATAGCGGTTGAGAACAGCCCAAACATTAACTTTTTTGGAATTCCCCAGGAGGGTGATTTTACCCAATCAGGTATTGGGACAGGATTTGTCGTTAGCAGCAGTGGTTTGATTATTACCAATAAGCACGTTGTTTCTTCTGACAGTGAAAAATATACGGCAATTATCAGTGACAATGGTGAGGTTCGCGAACTGGAAGTTGTCGAAATTAACAGAGATCCTTTTAACGATTTGGCAATTTTGAGGGTTGATGCCAGTGATTTAAAACCGGTAGAACTGGGAGATTCTGACAGCCTGAAGGTTGGTCAGAGAGTGATTGCCATAGGCAATGCATTGGGACGTTTCCAAAATACGGTAACTGTTGGAGTTGTTTCTGGTTTAGGCCGCGGGGTAACCCCTTTTGATCCTTCGACAGGAATTGCCGAAAGGCTTGATGATTTGGTGCAAACAGATGCTGCTATTAATCCGGGTAATTCCGGCGGGCCACTAGTAAACATTGGCGGGCAGGTGATTGGTATCAATACGGCTGTTGCTTCTGCCGAAAATATTGGTTTTGCAATTAAAATTAATATTGCCAAGCAGTTAATTGATGAGTTTACCAAAAGCGGCGGCAAAATTTCCAGACCGTTTTTGGGTGTGAGATATTCGTATATTTCTCAAAATGTGGCACTTCTTAACGATGTGCCGCAAGGGGAATTGATTAGAGAAGTAGTTGACGGTTCGTCGGCAGACAGAGCCGGAATAAAGGTTGGGGATATTGTCGTTGAGTTTGACGGACAAAAGCTAACTGAGGAAAATGCCATGCAGAAGATTATTAGAGGCAAAAATGTTGGTGACAGGGTTTCTATGAAAGTGTTTCGCAATGGCGATACGATTGATGTCGAGGTGACTTTGGGAGAGGCGCCGAATCAATAGATAGGGATTAGGGAATAGGGTGCAGGGTTTAGGGTTCAGAGATTAGTAATTAGAGATAAGAAGATTTCTCCGAAGAATTTTCCAATTACAAAGTATATATTTGCCCAAATAAATGCGGCGAGAGCAGTATAGAGCCAGAAGGTTTTATAGGAAACACCAAAGAGACCGGCTACAAACGGAGTGACAATGCGAAGGCCGGGAATTAATCTGCCGATAACAATTGCCAAACCTCCATATTTTTTAAACCACTTTTCTACTTTTTTAATTTTCTCGGGAGTGATTTTAATGTATTTGCCGTATTTAACCAAAAGTTTGTGGCCAAATTTAGTAGCTAAAGTAAATAAAATTGTTGAGCCGGTAAGTGTTGCTAAAGTTACAGTTAGAACAATCAAGAAATAATTAGACCTCGGTAGAGTACTAACTGTGGCAATAAAAATATCTCCCGGAATCGGTAGGGGAATACCGCCTTCTTCTATAAATAGGATGATAAATAATCCTAGGTAGGAAAATTTTTCAACAAATTCCAACATCTAAATTTGCTTCATCGATTCGAATTAGGGAAGTAGTTTATTTTTCTTTTTAAAATAGATTTTTTCGATACCTTCATCACCGAGTCTGGCAACTTTGTCTCCATGAGTAATTGTAATATATGTTTTTGCTAACTCTTTCCAGAATTCGTTCCATTTTCTATCTCTTTCGAGCTTATTAAAGAATATCTTGAATCCCTCTGAATTTATCTTCGTTGACATTTTAGCAATAGTTCCGTCTGAAACTTTAAGCATATTTTTAATCGCTTTCCAGCCGTAATTCTTGTATAGAAGGATAGCTATTGAGAGTCTTTTGGCGAAATTGACTCTTTCGGTTGGGGTGAATAGATCACTGAAGAATAGTGCCGATTCTTTTTTATTTGTAAATTTAACTATAGTGGACCAAAAGACGTCATAAATCTCATATTCTAAATCTTTGCCAAGTTGACGTTTAGATACTTGAGTCATAATTTACTATTTGTTTATTTTACTTCATCGATTCGAATTAGTGAAGTGAATGATAGGATTTTGATTTTTTTGAGTTCGCTTGTAAATTTTTGTAGATATTGTGTATAATTTTCACACTTTATCATTGAAAAAAATTGGAGGTGAAGATATTTGGGAACTAGAGTAGCAGAACGGTTAGAAACTTCAACTCAGCCCGAAATGAAACCGTCTATGGAAGTGCCGGCTGATGAGATTGCTAAAAGAACTGATGGAAGTCTAGAGTATTTTAGGGGTGAGCCTTCTAGGATTAATTACCCAGAGGTTGGTGCAATGATTGATATTGATGAAGATGGCCGTGCAGACAAGATAACTATTTTTAGAGAAGGGGGAGAAATAAAGTTCGAATTAAATCGCACAGTAGCGATTCTTGGGGAAGGTTTTGTTACATTTGTCGAGCCAATTTATAGACATAATAGACTCAGTGGTACAAAGAGGTTTTCCTGGATTACAGTTTCTGAAAAGGAGGGTATAACTGCGCGTGACATAGTTGTAAAAGAAAGGGAAAGGTATCCTGAAGTTATGCAAGGATCAGGTATCCCTGAAGCGGCACATTTTGCAGAAAAGAAATTCCATCCGGGTGTTAAATATGGGTTTTAAGAGTATTAACAATTTTGTCTAAATCTCCGTCAAAATTGTTTCAATATAACACCCATGATTTCTTGATTCTATGATTCGTAACTCTATCTTGCGGTCCAACTAATCTTAGCATTCGACTTTTCAGTTCTATTCAAACATTTCTCATGCTGCGATTTATGTCGGACTCGCAAAGTCTTTCAACGCGTTGATCACTTTATTTAGGTTACCTTCCATGATATTTTCTAGGTCGTGCCACGATTTATTAATCCTATGGTCGGTTAGACGACTTTGCGGAAAGTTATAAGTGCGGATTTTTTCGCTGCGGTCGCCTGCACCGACCTGAGCTTGTCGAAGGTTACCGACTTGTGAGGATTTTGATTCTATTTCCAGCTGGTGCAGTCTGGCACGCAAAATCTGCATGGCGATTTCGCGATTTTGGGCTTGAGACCTTTCGGTTTGGGCCTTGATGACAATGCCTGTTGGCTTATGTTTTATGCGCACCGCGGTTGAAACTTTGTTGACATTTTGGCCGCCATGACCGCCGGAACGGAAGGCTTCGAATTCAATGTCGGCAGGACTGATTACAACTTGGGTATTTTCTACTTCCGGCAGTACTGCAACTGTTGCGGTTGATGTGTGGATTCGGCCAGATGATTCGGTTTTGGGAACGCGCTGCACGCGGTGGACGCCGGATTCAAATTGCAGTTTTTGCCAAACGTTTTTACCGGAAATTTTATAAATTACTTCTTTAAGGTTGCCAATGCCGCCTTCATTTTTATCCAGTTCTTCAATGCGCCAGTTGTTACTGGTAGCAAATCTGGTGTACATGCGGGCTAAATCTTGCGCAAAAAGGCCGGCTTCATCTCCACCGGCTGCGGCACGGATTTCGACAATGACGCTGTTGACGTTATTAGTGATCAGTGGTGAGTGATCAGTGATCAGTGATTTCTCTATATTTGATTTTTGTTCTTCCAGTTTTCTAATTTCTTCCTGGGCAAGTTCGGCCATGGAAGGATCAGCAGACGCAAGTTGTCGAGCTTCTTCAATTTTTTTATCTATTTCGTTAATTTGTTTTTGTAAGTAATCAGTCATAGAAAATTTTAAATTTTAAATTTTGTAATTTTTATTTAAAAAAAAGCTTTGCTTATTCAATTTTAAAATTTAATTATTAAAACATTAGAATTTCAATTAAAATTGAAAATTAAGAATTAAAAATTGCTGCAGCTATGAAGATGCTTGTTTTTTGACAAGTTCAAACATATCTTTGAGGGAATCCGGTCTTCGTCTTTGTTTGTTTTCTTTAATGGTATCAACTTTCCTGGCTTTAATTTCTTTGGCTTTTTTCTGCTTCGCCTGGAATTTTTCGACGCGGCCTAAGGTATCGACGAATTTCATTTCCCCGGTAAAAAACGGGTGGCATTTGTTGCAGACTTCAATATGAATCTCCTGCAGTGTTGCGCTGGTAGTGAATGTGTTACCGCAGACGCAAGTGACTTTGGCATCTGTGTAAACTTTCGGATGTATATTTGGTTTCATAATTTAAAAAGTTCCTTCTAAATTTCTAATATTTTTTGTTTTTTAAATTATATCAGAGGAGCCCCGCACTGCGGGGACCTGCTGATTAAATTTTTGTTATTGATTACTAGAGGGTATTTTATCAAAATCAGGTAAGAATTTCTACAAGCCGGTCAAGACCAAACGAAAACCCTGTTGCTGGTATGTCCGCTCTTGCCCCGCCTTTGGCGGGGTGAACAATGCTTCCTATTAAATTATCGTATCTGCCACCGGAACCCAGCGACAAGTCTTTGGGGTCAGTGGTCGGTTTCAACTCGAAAATAGGTCCGGTGTAGTAATCAAGACCGCGAGCGAGCGTTGGATCAAATAGAAAATCCTTAGTTTCTTGCAGTTTGTATTTGTTTTGTAGAATTTTGAATAATTCTTTTAAATCGTCTGTTGGTTTTGAATTTTTAACATTCTGTATTAACTGCTGTGCATCACGAATTGACAAGCCTTTGGAAACAAGTTCTTTTTTGACTCCTTCTTCGCCGATTTTGTGAAGTTTGTCGATTATTCTTACCGCGCTAGCTGAAATATTCTTAAAGTTTTTGCGGTCATTAATGAACATTACCGAAGAGTAAGCGCCGACTGCATTTGCCGCTTCCAGGCTGGCTGCGATGATTTTGGCATCTTCTGTTAAGTCTTTTGAACCAACAGTATCAAAGTCGAACTGGGTAAATTCCCGATATCTGCCTTTTTGGGGGTTTTCGCCGCGAAAGACCTGGCCTACCTGATAGCGGCGGAAAGGAAGAACAGGATTGTTACTTGCCACATAGCGAGCCAGTGGCACCGTAAAATCATAGCGCAGAGCCAGTTTACGGTTGCCGCGATCAACAAACTTATAGATTAATCTTTCCTCGTCGCCATATTTGTTTGTTAAGGTCTCGGCAAATTCGATTGTCGGAGTCTCGATTGGGACAAAGTCGTGTTTTTCCAAAACTGCCACAATTTGGCCAATGACGCTGCGGCGTTTAGCAGCAAGAGTTGGCGTAATATCGCGAAATCCTTTAGGGCTTGGAGGTGCCTTTTGCACGCTTTAATAATAACAGAAAGGTCAGGGTATTAAATAGATTAGGTCGGCTGTATTTTTACCGTCTTCGCTGTAGAAAACGATTATTGCTTTTTTATCTTTTGCAATATCTTCAATTTGGGCATCTTCGCCACTTTTTGAGATTTTAGAATCTTCGCTTAGATTGAATTCAACAATCTGGGAATTTTTTTGATTTCTGACAGAAAAGATATTTTTGTTAACTTTAGTCAAAAGTATTCCGGCCACATATTTTTCATTATTTTGAGGTTTTTCTTCTCTAATTACTTCAATTGAGCTGGTATCAAAATCTTTTTCATTTTCAATATCGCCAAGCGCAATAAGATAATCACCGACCCGAATGTCGCCATCCTCTTTGTCATTTTCGGCTTCGGGCAGTATTAATTTGGTTGAAGATTTCTGGCGTATGGTTTGTTCACCCTGAGCGGTTGTAATTGTAATGATATTATCAAAAATGCTTTTGACAGGCCCGGCAAGTACAGTGCTTACCTTGGAATCTGAATCTGCATAAAGTGTTAGCGCTAGAGTTTTAAGTTCTGCCAGATTCTGATCAACGGCAATTACATCAATAAGATTTAAGCCTTGAACAAGTTCTGCGTCAATTTTAAATTCCCCATTTTCGTTTGCCTGAGTTATACCCAGAGTATGACTTGCTGAAATTATAATGTAACTTGCGCCAAGCGTTTTTCCCTGAAAAGTTACATGGTTTCCACTCAAAACGCGGCCGCTAGCTGGAGTTATTTCAAGTAGCGTTTCTTCCAGTTTTTTTTGGATAGCTTGCGGTGCCGGGGTTTTAGCTTGCGGTTCAATTGGCTTAGGTTGGCGCTGCCACAGCCAATATACAATTGCGCCGATAAGAATAAAAAATACTAAAGCGATGAGGACAGATTTTATCGTGGATTTGCTCTCTTTCACCTTCGAATGTTTAGATTAGCACACGAAGTGCACTCGTGACAATTAATCGTTGACGCATGTCTGGGTGGGTGTGTTATTATTTCCAGGCCTATGGTTGA
>CAYMGH010000037.1:0-8240 GCA_964389935.1 uncultured Gammaproteobacteria bacterium
CCGATCTATAAAGAGTTTGTTACTTTCTTAAAAGCGTTTTTTTCGTATTCCACTTTCCGACTTCAGAGAGCAGGGCTTTCCTTTGAAAAAATAAAAGATTTTGTCGTTGATATTTTGATGGTCAGACGGGGGGCAAACACCTCCCTTTTTGTACATGGTTCGATTTTAGGTTTGGCTTTTGTTGTTTTGGTCGGCGGAGGAGTTTTGCTGTCGTCATCGGTAGTTTCCGGTTCGTACCCCGGGGTACCGGCAAACCCATTGGTAGCCGGCTCTCTTACAAATAGCACTGAAACTGGAGTGATTACGTCAACAATTACACCTGTGACTATTATTTCAGATAAACCCAGAGATGGTGTAATCGAGCACGAGGTCAAAGCGGGACAGACAGTTTCTTCGATTGCTCAGGAATATGGTGTAAGCGAAGAGACAGTTTTGTGGGAGAATGATTTGAGTGCAAAGTCCCTGATAGAAGAGGGAGATAAACTAAAGGTGCTGCCGGTTTCCGGAGTTGCCCATAAGGTTCTGTCAGGTGACACTATTTATTCTATCGCCAAAACATACAGAGCAAATGCCCAGGCGATTTTAGACTTTCCATTTAATGATGTTGGCGATGATTTTCAACTGGCTTCGGGTGACTTACTTATCGTTCCGGACGGAGCGCCACCGGAGGTTAAATCAAAGCCGGCGCCAACTCAATACCTGGCTTCGGAAAAACAGAACATTGCCGTTTCCGAACTTGGAACAGCCCAATTTATCTGGCCGGCCAGCGGTGATCTTGCCCAGTACTTTGCCTGGTATCATCCGGGAATCGATATTTCTAACTTAGGCGGAGGGCCGATTAGAGCTTCTGATAGTGGAACTGTGACTGTTGCCGGGTTTGTTGATAATTCCGGTTACGGGAATCGGGTGCTTGTTGATCATGGTAACGGCTATACGACTCTTTATGCTCATTTAAGTGCTAATTATGTCGTTCCCGGGCAGCGAGTCGGCAAAGGGGAAGTTATTGGCGCAATGGGTTCTACCGGAAGATCATCAGGAGTCCATGTGCACCTGGAGATTCGAAAAAACGGTACAGCCCTTAATCCGCTTTCGATATTGGGACAGTAAAGAAAAATTTTAAATTTACAATTTTTAATTTTCAATTAATTTTTATTGAGTTAATTTTTAAATTTAAACATTAAGATTTCATTGAAAATTTATAATTTAAAATTGAAAATTAGTATCTGGTATTTAGTATCTGGTATTTAGTATTTTGTATGGGTGACGCTAAGAGAATACAATATACAGAATACAATATACAGAATACTATTTCCCATTTTAGCCTTTTCACTGCCGCTTGCTCTGTATGTTAAAACTCTGGCACCAACATATATTCCGGTTGACAGCGCAGAGTTTGCGCTCTGTATGCATTTTGCCGGGATTTGCCACCCGCCGGGATTTCCGCTTTATGTTTTGATTGGCAAAGTTTTTACGGATTTATTTCCGGTTGGCACTTTGATTTATAAGGCTAATCTGCTGTCTGCCATTTTTGGAGCGGGTACAATTTTGTTTGTATTTTTAGCGCTTAAAGAGCTTAAAGCAAGAGCAGAGATTGCATATCTTTTGGCAATTTTTTTGGCAGTCAACAGTGTATTTTGGGAGTTTGCAACAAGTGCAGATGTATTTACATTCGCGACATTCCTGATCGCCTTGACATTTTTTCTAATATTTAAGAATAGATTTTTATTGGCTGTTGTTGCACTGGGTTTGTCAGCTTCTCATTTTTATATTTCGGCTATTCTTTTGCCACTGATTTATTGGTATTTTGCTGGTTTTAGATTCCAAATCAAATCAGTGTTTTTAGTGGTTGCAGTTTTTGGTCTCGGCTTTTTTCCTCAAGCTCTCATGTACTTACGTATGCAAGCCGATCCGGAAATTAATTGGGGACACGCAAATGGGACTTGGGGTTTTGTCGATTTTGTAAGGCGCAAGGAATTCGGATCGATATTTTTAATAGCAAATCCGGTTTTAACTTTCTCGATTTCTAAATTGTTCAAGCACATAATTTATTACTTTTCTGATTTATTTTTAAGTTTTGGATTTATTTTGCCCATTTTAGGTACAGGAGGCATATTTTTGGGAAAAGTTTTGAAGGATAAAAAAGTGGTTCTTTTAACTTCTTCTTTTCTGTTACTGTTAATAACCCAGCTTGTATTGCTTTCAACTATTGATCCTAAAAGTGACGCCGGATCTTTTCAAATCAGCAAGTTTTATTTGCCTTCATATACAGTTGCCATTTTGCTGTTTGGCTATTCACTTAAAAAAATAACTAATAGATTTTTCGAGGATAATGAGATTTATGTCAGTTTAATTCTTGGACTTTTGGTGGCAATTTATTTATTTGCCAATTTTAAAGTTAACGATCTTTCCAATAATTATTTTTCCCAAAATTTAAATTTAGACGCGCTCGAACAACTGCCTGAAGGAAGCGTGGGCATAGTGCTTTCGCATATCTTTTATTTCGGATCGGTTTATGAGCAAAAAATTAACAGGCGATTTGAAAACGTCAGCCTACTTTATTTTCCCAACGAGAAAAACAAAGACATGGAATTTTATCACCCGGAGCTTTTTGAAAATCAGCAAAATGAGCAATTCGTCAATGAAGTTGCAAGGGATCGGGAGTTGGGTAAAGCTGAAAGATATATACTGTCGGTCATTTCCAGAAATTTGGATCAGGACATATTTATACTGCAGGGGGTATTTGAGGAGAAATTTTTTGCCTATTTAAAACCCTATTTAAGGCCTTATGGGCTTTGGTGGCGAGTTGATACGGATTTGTATGAAGACTCAGACGGTCAGCAGATTTTAAGTTTGCTGGAAAATTTCAGAAACAGGGATTTAACGCTTGACGATTTTGAAAAGAAAATGCAAAAGGACGATTTTTTAGCCTACGCCGTTAGTTATCACTCGGCTGCTGTCGAGCTTGCTAAAATGGCAGAATATGACAAGGCATTAAAAATTTTAGACGAGGCATACCAAATGAATACAAAAGCCGAGAATGTAAATCAAGAGATCGAACTTGTTAAAAAAACAAAAACTTTGCATGAGGAGTTTGTGCAATTAGTGGAACGGGTTGAAGTTGAGAAGTTAAATGAACTTGGAGCCAATTTATATACATTAGGGAATTATAAAAGCTGCAGCCTTGTATTTGCCGAAGTTGTCAGACTAAAAGAAAATGATGCGGCTGTTTATAATAATTTGGCTTCTTGCTTTGCCCTGTCCGCAAGATTTGCGGATGCTAAGGTGAATTATCAAAAAGCCTTAGAACTTGATCCAAGTCTTGAAAAGGCGAAAGTGGGATTGGAAGCAATAAGTAAATAAATTTTCAATTTTAAATTCGCAATTTTTAATGAAATCTAAATGTTTAAATTTGATAAGAAAATATTTTTAAAAACATATTTTGAAAAATTAAGACATTGAAAATTCAATATAAATTTAAAATTTAGAATTTAAAATTAACCTATGATAGACTTTGCGCGAATTACAGCTATTGCCGGCAGAGGCGGAGACGGAGCGGGATCGTTTACGCACATTAAGGGAAAACGCCGGGGGAAAGCCGATGGCGGAGACGGTGGAAGAGGAGGCCATATTTACCTTGAAGCAACAGGTGATCTAAACACTCTGGAGCGATTTCGCTATGTGAAGGAATACAGAGCTAACAATGGCGGGAATGGGGCTCCACGCAGGCGCAAAGGGGCTGAGGGCAAGGATTTGGTGATCAAAGTACCTTTGGGAACGGCAGTTAAAGTCGACGCGGGTCCTGTCAGTCGTTTCCCTCCCGCTCCTTCGATAAACTCAGGACAAGCAGTGCGCGTTTACCCTGAGCGAAGTCGAAGGGCTGCCGGAAGTCCTTCCACGACTGCCACCCGATTATTGATTCATGATCTTACTGAGTCTAGTCAAAAAATTCTGATTGCTAGCGGTGGTGAAGGCGGTAGGGGTAATAATCATTTAAGAGATGAATTTGGCAGGCGGCCTTTTAGCGGTGAAAAGGGCCAGGATGGAGAAGTTGTTAATCTAACCTTGGAGCTTAAGTTAATTGCCGACGTCGGGTTAATCGGTTTTCCCAACGCAGGTAAGTCAACCCTATTGAAAGCACTGACCGCGGCAAAGGTGAAAATTGCAGCGTATCCATTTACCACCTTAGAACCAAATTTGGGAGTTTTATGGGTAGGTAGGAAAGTAGGCAAGTGGGATAGTAGGCAAGATAAACCCACCGACCTACCGACCCACCGACCTAAAAACCTGATCCTTGCCGATATTCCGGGTCTCATTGAAGGGGCAAGTAAAGGTAAAGGCTTAGGTGATTTATTTTTGCGGCACATTGAAAGAACGAAAATATTAGTTCATTTAATTGACATCTCAACCTCAAAAGATGTATGGGGCGACTACCAAACAATAAGAGGTGAACTGAAAAATTATTCTAAGGAGCTTGCTAAGAAAAAAGAAATTATTGTTCTTAACAAAAATGATCTGGCGGCAAAATCAGCAGTTGATGAGTGTCTATCTGAATTTAAAAATAAACGTAAAAGAGTTGTGGCTATTTCGGCAGCTAGCGGAAAAAATTTAAATGAGTTAATAGGCCAAATCCACCAAGCTTTTCAGTGATCCTCTCAAATCAGGGTTCAACCCTGACGAGTCTGAGTAGCTTAATCATCCATGGCCAAATGCTTTATTATATTTAATTCTTTCGAATAACTTGCTTGATCTAAGACGAATTGTTCATAATTTTTAGAGGAGTTAAAATTGTTCATGATGACATTTTTATTGCATAAATCATTATTAGTGTTGTTTAGGTAATACGGGTAAGAAGACCACTTGTAGCTATCCAATTGGTTCCCTTTTATGATTCCTGCTGCTAATGGGTTGAGGTGAATATATCTAGAAATGTGGATAAGAATTTCGTTAGAATCGATTAGAGCAGCTTTAAATCTTCCTTGCATTAGTGCACCTACACGTTTGGATTTATTGTTAAAGTAGACAGTATAAGCGTTAGCAAGCTGTTTCATGAACCTAGATATTGCATCTTTTGACTTTTGCTTTATTAAGAAGTGAAAGTGATTAGGCATTAAACAATAGGCAACAAGTTCTAGTTCCTTGTTTAAATTTTTGTTTTTAAGATGAGTCCGCAGCTTAGGATATGCTTTTAGAACTTTATCCAGCGGGCTGAGGTAAACAAAGAGATAGTATATAAAAATTCTATAATCCTGTCCGTCTTCAAATATTTTTCGTTTTTCTATTCCTCTGTTGAAAACGTGGTAGTAAGTATTCTCGATAAATGATCTGATTACATATTTCGACGGCATATAGCGTACAGTATCATATGACTAATCAGGGTTCAACCCTGACAAGGGTATGCGAGCTTCAGCTATTTTTTTAAAACGGTTAAAAGCTTGCTGATGTGGTTAAAAACTGGGTGATGGGGAGGGACTAGTTGTTGGACTTGGCGGTGGTGAAGGACTCGGCGAAGATGCTGGAGATGCGTCTGGCACCTGAGATTGTGAAGATTGTTCCTGTAAATTACGGAATTTTTCATTATAAGTTTGTAATTTTTCTTCAATATCAGCTCTTGCCGGGTCATCCTGGGGTAAGAATTGCTTGGCAAAAGTCAGCTCACTGACGATTCTGGCAATATCGCCTTGGCGCTCGATTAAAAGATTAGCCAGACTGTAGTGGGCCGGGCCAAAATCTCCTTTGACAATAGTTGCGTCTTCATATTTTCTCTGGGCCAGATCAAGGTCACCAAGTCTTTGATAAAGTTGACCAAGCCTATTGTGCAGAATCGGGTTTTGAGGGTCAAGAGAAACTGCTTGAGTGAGTGTGTTTGTGGCGTGGACGTCGGCTCCACCGACAGAGCCGATTAAAGTTTGATATATTGTTGAAAGAGATTCCCAATTAACTACATTGCTGGCTGAAATTCCGGGAAGCCGCAGGGGTAAAATTTGGTAACCGGAAGCAGCCTTGCCCTGATCGATGCTAACCTGGACAAGTTGTGAAAGGAGCTTCTGCTCTTCTTCGCCTAAATCGGCCTTTTTTGACAAATTAATGGCAGCATTTAAAGAAGTTTGGGATAAGTAGCGGTGGTAAGTATCGACTCTCCCGTTAGCATCAATTGCCTTTTGCAACAGGTTAACAACCTTATTACCGTCGCCGGAGCGCGATGCCAGGAGAGCTTGCCTGTAAAAATACTCCCCCCGAAAGACGCTGATTTGTTGAGTAAGCGCAAAAATCGAAAGAGTTGCCGCGATGATTGCAAACAGCCACGGCAGGATCTGCGAACGCGGACCATGCACCCCTTCTTCTGTTTTGATAATTGCCTGATTTTGAACGCCAAGATTGAACCAGCCGAATTTATTTTTAAGGGCTGCCACCTCTACAGTGATTTCAAAAACCTGTCTTTCGTCATTGGCTTTGGCTAACGTTGATAGCAGGGCAAGGGCGATGAAAAAGACAGTAGCTGTCGCAAACGAAAAATTTAGGGCAAAGCTGGCGACAATCAGGCCGCTAATTGCTGCTGCAAGCGGCAGGTAAACTGCCGAGTTTTGGCTTTTAAAAATCAAAGCCCAGACGAATCTTAGAGTAGTTAGGGCAAAAAATAGATAGGCGAGGGCGCCGACAATACCTGTTGTTGTCAGGATTTCAGCAAATTCCGATGAAGGTTTTTCAAAGCGAATAGCCCAGTCTTCGGTTGAGTTTACATATCTTGGTTTGAGCTGAGTAAAGACGAATTGATAGGTTGCCGGTCCGGTTCCAAGTATTGGCCTTTTGCCGATAGAGTTGAAAGCTATTTCCCATGTTGATTGAAGTGAAGGGGATTTTTCTTTAGGTGTGTCAATCTGCTCTTGCTCGGAAATTCCCGCTTCTTTAACATTTATCCAGGCATAAAGTGTGCCTCTGGCAACCTGGGGAACGAACCTGACGACCAGAAATATTGAAATCAAAATAATTAGAGCCAGCGCGCTGGCCCGCTGGTTTTTGGAAAGTTTCAGGCGCAGGGCGCCAAATGTTAAAAATCCCAGTCCGGCAGCCATGCCAATATAGGCGGGCAAGTCGTTAATTAAAATGAATGAGAAAGCAAGCATAAGAGTGATAGTCGTGGCAATTGCCCTTAGTACTTTGTCTTTTTCGTAAATTGCCCAATAAGCGGTAATTGGAATCACAAAGGCTTGAACGAGTGCCAGGCGATTAGCAATCCCAAGAGGATTAAAAGACCTGATTTGGGCAAAATCAAAGGGCAGGAACGTTCCAAAGTATGAAACAAGCGCGATTGCGGAGGCAATAGTCGTCGACAGGACCAGCACCCAGAGAATAATATTGACCTGCTTTCGGTTTTTAAGATTTGCGCAAGTTATGAAGTAGATGACGATAAGGATTACCAGTGAAAAGAAGCTGGGCCAAACCCTGCCATGCTTGCCAAAAAAAGAAACATAAGTATCGATTGAACTTAGTGAGGAGACCAAAAAGACGATAGTTAAAGCAATAATAGGAACATCAAGGGGGGTTCTGGTGAAAACCGTTCTTTTTTCCAGCACCATTCTTAAGGACCAAAGCACCAGAGCGCTGACAGTTAGCGCGAAAATAAGCGTAAACTTGTTAAATTCAAAAAACTCGGATGTCGCGGGTAAGAAAAATAGGATAGCCGATATTACTATCAGCGATGTAAGTAAAAATAGTGCTCTATTTGAAAAATTGACTAAACTCTCCCTCATTTTATCTTCGATTTAGTTTGAATGACCCAACTTTTCTTGTCAAGCCTTCGTTGATTGATGTAGAAATGTACCTTATTTATATACAAAGTTAACTTTGTGGTAGTAATTAGATATTGTTGTTGCTTTCTGTCGTATTTATTATTAGCCAATCAAATGTAATGGCGTTTGAAGGTGGTCCGTTTTCAACTGAAACTGTAAAGCCTTCGAACTCAATTTTCTGAGAAACGTAGATTGTTTTACCATAGGTTGGGCTTGTTAAAGTTATTATAACTTTGGCGTTTGGCTTTAGGGCTTGGGTGAAAATGGTAGTTTGTTGCTGGTCTGCTGGTATCTGGGAGGAGCCAACGGTTTGGGCACTTCCTTCGTCAGTGTAAACTATTATCTCTTTGGTTTTGAGGCTACCGGCTGCCAATTGCCCGCTGATGACCAGATTGCCTAAGTTGTCGATAGTCACCTTACCTCCACCAATATTAACTAGTATACCGCTTGCGC
>CAYMGH010000038.1:0-8238 GCA_964389935.1 uncultured Gammaproteobacteria bacterium
AAAAAGCTCGACGGCTTTATTATCACAAACCCGATCAATATTTATTATTTGACAGGCTTTAGGGGTGTTTCGCCGACCGAACGGGAAGCAATTCTAGTCTTCAACCCCCACCCCACCTTAATTACGGCACGTCTTTACCAAAACGAAGCCAGTCTCCTTAAATCCAGCCAGCTTGATATCAAAATTGTCGACGAAAGAAATCAAATCAACAAATTTATAAAAGACGCCTTCAGCACAATCAGGGGTTTAACCCCTAAAATCGGTTTTGAAGAACAGGATTTAAAATTCTCCGAGCACAAACAGTTCAATAAACTCTTAAAAAACTCCAAACTCATTCCTGTAAAAGACTTAATTGAAGATCTAAGATCAATTAAAACCAGCGACGAAATTAATAATATTGAAATAGCCCAAAAAATATCCCAGAGCGCTTTTGCTCAACTTATCAAAAGTATAAAAATCGGGCAAACTGAAGCTGAAATCGCCGAAAAATTAGCTGGCATTATCAAAACCTTAGGCGGCCAGGGTTTGGCTTTTGAATCGATTATCGCCTCCGGTCCAAATAGCGCTCTTCCCCATTATGTTACCGGCAGGCGCAAAATTAAAAAAAATGACGCTTTGCTTTTTGATTTTGGCGCAAGGTACAAAAATTACTCAGCTGATCTCTCGCGAACTGTTTTTATGGGCATTGCATCCGCCAAGTACCGAAACATTTACACACATGTTAAGCTCGCTCAAAAAAAAGCCATAGAAAATATCACCCACGATTTAAAGGCGTCTAGAGCTTTCCACCTTGCCAACAATGTCTTCAAAGAACAGAATCTTCACCAAAATTTCCTCCATAGTCTCGGGCACGGCATAGGTTTACAAGTCCACGAAAAACCGCATTTGGGCAAAAGCAGCAAAGAAAGGCTTAAAGAAGGCATGGTCTTTTCGGTTGAACCCGGCCTTTACTTCGCAGGCTGGGGCGGAGTTAGAATCGAAGACTTAGTAGTCATAAAAGGGGGCAAGGCGGACATTTTGGGTAGACACGCCGAGTTTATTGAGATTTAATAAATGTAATAGATGAATAAAAAACTGCCTATTGTTATTGTCGCCGCCGTGTTGATAATCTTCCTTCTACTTGCATACCTCATATTTTTCCAGCAAAAAGTGATCGCCGATTGGTTTTTAAAATGAACTATAAAGCCGGTAACGTTATTTTGCCTTTGCTTTTAGTTTTAACGATAGCAGGTTTCTTTCTCGTCA
Organism: uncultured Gammaproteobacteria bacterium; assembly: GCA_964389935.1. Taxonomy (GTDB): domain Bacteria; phylum Patescibacteriota; class Microgenomatia; order Curtissbacterales; family GWA2-41-24; genus WO2-FULL-40-11. Next base: position 1,246 of record CAYMGH010000038.1, read on the forward strand.
AAGCTATAGTCAACAGAACATTTACAGAAGCTCAAACGGAAGTTGAAGCTGGTGTCCAGGACCGGCTGGACCCATTCTCTTCCAAATACTCACTTTCCCGCCAGATGGGTAGTATTGATACCTGGATCACCTTCACCAATCAAAGATTTAATTATAAAATAACGCATCCACGGTACTGGAATAAACTGGAAAGCAGGGAATATCCCGGAGCCGAAGACCTATATGAAGCTGTCCTTTCTTCCAGCGTAAAACTGTCAGTCATTATTCAGCAAAATTTTACTGAAGCGAAAGAAGCGGAAAAAATTAAAACTCCGGAGGGCGAATTCAAATTTTTCGAAAATACTCCACAAACTAAAGCGGCCTATATCAAAAAAAACGACTTTTATTACATAATCCGTTTGCAGGAAAACAATTACTTCGGCAGCGAAACCGAATTCCGCGGTACTTTCTTCAATGTCTTAAAAAGGTTTGAGTTTTTAGATTAGCCTCTAGAAAGGTCTCTCCCTGCCAGCGATTCCACCCCGATGAAACTCGGAAGCTCGTGGATGACTTTAGGAAAGTTTTTGAACAAACCAATTGGCAACAATTTCGGTCATATTCTCCAAATTATCCCCACTGTAATTATGATCTGATCCTTCAATTGTCTCCATATGCTTATCATGTGTTCTTAAGTTTTTCATCCAGAGATCTGCATGATTTTGCGCAACTGATTCGTCCCTGCCACCAGAAATAATCAGTGTTGGACATTTGATCTTACCGGCAAAATCATCTGCCGTTCTTCCGACAATATCCTCATAAAACCCCCGTTTTATTTTCAATCTCTTTTCTAAGTGTTGACTCCACACGCTCGTCCACCCTTTTTGATTAAATTCCTTTTTTGCTTTTTGAAACGGCTTACTAAAAATATGCTCGGCAACAAATTCAAAACTATAAACTCCCGACAATATCGCAAGCGCTTTAATTTCATTTCTTTTTGCAGCCAATTCCGAAGCAATCATTCCTGCTAAACTATGACCGGCGATCCCTATTTTATTTTTATCAACTTCGTCCATATTTAAAAGATACTCAAGAACATCTTCACAATCCTTTAACTCCTGGCTATAAGTCATGTCGGCAAACTCCATATATGATCTACCGGGATTTCTGGTTAAATCCGGCCTGATCGTTAAAAATCCGGCATCAACCAAAGTATTAGAAATCCCCTCAATATGCCTCTGTGCTGAACTTCCCTTAAAGCCGTGAACGATTAAAACCGCTCCCCACCGGTCCTGAGGACCCCTCGAGCTGAAGGGAAACGGCCCTTTGCCACCAGGGTAATTGAAAACCGCAAAAATTCTTTTGCCGTCTCGATTTCTAATATAATCAAACATCTGCTAATAACTACTGCTGCTGATTATCGCGGGGCGCTTTTTCGCGCGCTTCGGAAACAAATATCTTCCTACCATCAACTTCAGTACCATTTAAAGTGTCTATTGCTTTTTTTGCGTCTGCGTCTGCCTTCATTTCCACGAATCCGAAACCTCTGGATCTGCCGGTTTCCCTGTCCGTTACAACGTTAGCCTCTGCTACTTCACCAACTTTAGCAAATATATCTTTTAGTCCGTCTGAATTTACCGAATATGGAATGTTTCCAACAAATAATTTAGTTGCCAATTAAATCACGCTCCTTTCTTTACATTAATTTTTTGGGAAATACATTAAATTTACGAGGGTCTGTCTTACGTGGTTTTCTCCGCTTTCTAACATAAATTGTAATCATAAATTAACCTATCCGTCAACTGTTAACTGTTAGTTGTCATTTGTCAGTTGTTACTTGTACCTAAATTGCCTCTTGTCAAAAGTAAAACCTTTTGCTAAATTGCGAGTTGTGATAAGTGACTAATGTAAAATTTCTAAACTCCATCTTCACTTCAAAAAATAGCTTGCTGATTATAAAAGCAAATGCTACTTTTGGCAAAACTTTTAAAAAAATTAGAAAATCCCGCAAAGAATTTTTGCTTGTCGAGAAACCAAAACCAACTCAGATGCTGGCAGTTTTAATGCTAAGGCTGTCGGGACAAAAATTTTTATGGATTCAGAATTTTGAAAACCCGCCGACTCCCAGTTTCTTTACCCGTCTTCTTCTAAATCAGGCGGATGAGATTTTTGTGGACAGCCGCAAAGAAGCTGCCAAACTTAAATCGCTAGGAATCGACAAACCCCGCAAAAGAGTTCGTAGTAATTAGATCATAGTTCATAGTCGACTGATCACTTATGACTTATCACTTATCACTAAAGAACCACCCAAGGCCTTAAATCTTTTTTGCTGACCTTCGGTTCAATAATGAATTTGTTTACCGATTTAATAAACATCAAGGTCACAAAATTTATTCTTTCGTGATCCAGCCAAAATGTTTTGGGCAAACTTAAGCCTTTCCCGTACCGTTTTTTTATTTCCTCAACTTCACTGCCATTGGGGTGGTCAAATGAAATTACGCGATCTACCAAAAATTGCCCGACTATTTTTTCACCGGGGATTTTAATGAGAACAATGTCCCCGCTGGCAACTTTTCCAAATGGAGCAATTTTTATCTTGGAAAACCTGCCCTCAATCTTCTTTTTGCCGGAAAAAATTAACTCAACAGAATCCCTATCCAAAATTGCCAAATGCTTCATAAGGTAAATAGTGAATTGTTAATCGTAAATTGAAAAAATTGACTATTCACGATTTACTAAAGCTTCAGCCCTTTCAGGTACTCCCGGAATTCGCTATTGATCCTGGGATGCGCAAGTCCCAAATCCACAACTGCTTTAAGGTACGAAAGTTTGGATCCGCAGTCGTAGTATTTGGCGTCTTTCAACTCCACTGCATAAACATCGCGTTTCTTAATCAGCTCATCAATGGCATCGGCAATCCAAATCTCACCGCTTCTGCTAGGCTTTAATTTGGAAAGAATTTCAAAAATATCCGGTGTAAAAATATAATTGCCGTGAGTCGCTAAATCAGAAGGCGCCTCGTCTATCTTTGGTTTTTCAACAATATTTTTTATTTTATAAATATTACCCTCGACAGGCATAATATCGGCAATTCCATATTTTGATAGATCCTGCTTTGCAATTCTTACTCCGGCGATTACTGGTGCTTGTAATTTTTCGTAAGCGCTAATCAGCTGCTTGACAGCAGGCGGATTTGCCTGAAAAAACTCATCTCCCCACATCACTAAGAAGGGCTCATTGCCAACAATATCGCGCGCAACCAAAACAGCGTGGCCGTTGCCGAGAGGTTCTTGTTGCCGCACATAAACAAAATCGGCGAGATTTGAAATATTAATAACCTCTTTAAGTAGCTCCTCTTTACCGTCAGCTTTCAGCCTTGCTTCAAGTTCCAAATGCCTGTCAAAATGGTCCTCAATTGCGCGCTTGTGCCAGCCGGTAACGATGATCACCTGCTCAACTCCCGCTTCCACCGCCTGCTCAACCACATATTGAATAATCGGCTTGTCAACAATCGGCAGCATTTCTTTGGGAGAGGCTTTCGTTGCCGGAAGGAATCTAGTGCCGAAGCCAGCTGCTGGGATTACAACCTTACGAACCTTTTTCATTTTGGAATAAATGACATTCTAACAGAATTTCACCTTAACTATCTATATTGAAATCTTGCCTATCCCGGCTTACAAATGGTACTATACTCAAAGCCTTTTTTACCAAGGTTAATGATTTTTATGGCATTTAATCCGTTGGAATACTTAAAAGAATCAAAAGCCGAATTTGATAAAGTTATCTGGCCAACTCGCCAGGAATCAGTGAGGCTGACAATTTTGGTCATTATAGTTTCGGTAATTGTTGGTGCCTATGTTGCAGGTTTAGACGCGCTATTGACTAAATTAGTAGAAACATTTTTAAGATAAGCAGAGCTTTTCTTTGAATAAGCAGAGCTTTTCTTTGAATAAAATGGACAACAATAAACAAATGATAACTGACCCTTCGAAAAACTCAAAGCAAGCAGAGCCTGCAGCTCCAGCGCCCTCAGCTGTTGCAAGCAAGCCCGAAAAAAAAACTATTGAACCCCAAACCACCAGCGAAATGGAACCAGCCGAACCAGCTGAAACCGCTAGCTCTCAAAAACCTACCAATCTGTCGGACCAAAAACCCACTAACCCAAACGTCCGCTGGTACGTAGTTCACACCTATTCCGGCCATGAACAAAAGGTTTCAAACACTCTAAAACAGCGAATTGAATCTTTAAAGTTGCAGGACAAAATTCTGGACATCATCATTCCAACTCAGGAAAAAATTGAAATAAAAGAAGGCAAAAAAGCCACAGTCAAAGAAAAAATATTCCCGGGTTATTTACTTGTCAATATGATTATGGATGACAACAGCTGGCTTGCCGTCAGAACCACTCCGGGCATCACCGGATTTATCGGCACTTCTACTAAACCAACACCCCTGCCGGAAGAAGAAGTCAAAACCATCAAGCGCTACATGACAATGGCAGCTCCGAAATTCAAAACCACTTTCACTCAAGGCGAAGCCGTCAAAATTACCGATGGACCGTTCAATGAATTTTTAGGGACAATTTCCGAAATCGACGAAGAAAAGGGCAAATTAAAAGTCATGGTTTCCGTATTCGGCCGTGAAACTCCGGTGGAGCTTGATCTCCTTCAGATTGCCAAAATTTAACTGACATTCCTTCTAAATACCCCGAGCTTCATGATAGTGTAAAATCAGACGTGTTTCAAAAAAAGTCAAAGCGATATAAAAAACTTCTAATTTACCTTGTCCTACTATTATCGATTATTTTCCTGTATAAAATAAATCAAAATAATTATGAGGTGCCCTCTTCCCTCCCCCCTGTCGAAAAGTCGGAGCCGGCAAAAGAGCAGGAAAGTTTAAGGCTTCAAAAAGAAACGGTAATTGTTAACACCATTAAATCGACACTTGAGGGCAAACCCGACTCGTACGCTGTTTTCATAAAAGATCTTAATAATCAGCAGGATTTTGCCGTCAGCGCCGACCAGTCTTTCGCTTCTGCCAGCATTTATAAACTTGCCGTTATGTATAAAACCTATGATTCAATTGAAAAAGGCGAGCTTAAAGCGGACGATGTTCTTTCTGCTGGAAAAACTGCTCTTAATAGAATTATTTCCGGCAACAGTGACAAGGAAAATTTACGCTTAGAAGACAATCAGGATCTGGGGAATATTTCCCTGAGTGTTGAAAACGCACTGGAAAATATGATCACCATTTCCGACAACTACTCTGCCCTGCTGCTGGCGCAAAAATTGGGTTGGAGCAACATTGATTCATTTATAAAAAGTCAAAACATTCAAAACTTCAATTTAATCGGCGCCAATTCTCCAAACGTGACGGCACATGCTGTCGGCAATCTTCTTGAGAAAATCTATAGAGAAACCGCTGTCAACCGGCGATATTCACAGGAAATGAAAAACCTTCTGCTGGCTCAAGAAGTTAATGACCGCATTCCCAAATATTTGCCAAAAGATGTTGAAGTTGCCCACAAAACCGGTGAGCTTGAAGAAATCCGCCACGATGCCGGCATTGTCTTTGGAAATAACTCCGATTACATTTTTGTTTTTCTTTCCCAAACTCCCAAGCCCGAAGAAGCAATAGAAACCATCGCCCTGCTTTCTCAACAAATCTTTGAGGTTTTAGAGAAATCAGCAGCTAATCCCGATACCGGATCAGGATTGCTTAATCAAGATCCATAACTAAATGCTTAATTCTCTCGAGCTCTTTTCCATAGTCAGATTGGTCAAGAACAAATTGCTCGTAATCTTTCCTAGATCTAAAATGTCCTAGAACTAAATTATAATCACTAATTAACTCATCCTTGGAACTAGTAATATAGGAATAATAGGACGACCATTTATAACGAGTCAAATCATCAGCTAGATTGGAAACTAAGGGGTTAAGATGAATATACCGAGAAACGTGAACCAATTGTTCATCAGTTTCTATCAGCCTATTCTTAAATCTCCCTTCAAATAAAGGACCAGTCCTCTTATATTTAGTGTGGATATAGTGCGAGTAACTGTTACTAAGATGCTGCATATAGGAAGTGATACCATTATCAGCCAATTGTTTAATCAAAAAGTGGAAATGATTTGGCATCAAACAGTAGGCAAGCACTTGGACTTTCGTATCTTGTCCCGATCCGGTATCGGGATAATTGTATCGTCTGCTATGGCTAAATTGCCTTATGCTTGATTTATAATGAATTGCTGTCTCCAAAAATCGACTGTAGTCTGCCTCATCAAAAAATATCTTATCCTTATTCACTCCCCTATTAAATATATGGTAAAAAAAGTTTGTGGTGATGATATCTTTTCTGAACATATCAGGATTATAACATCCCGATCCGGTATCGGGATAATTGGACAAATCCGATAAAATCAGCTATCATCCGCGGTAATCTATTATTTACCCATGAGCAAGAAGATAAAAGCTATCGTAAAGTTGAATGTTGTGGGCGGGCAGGCAACCGCAGCTCCGCCTGTCGGCACGGCGCTTGGTCCGCACGGTCTTCAAATAATGGACTTTGTCAAAGCATTTAATGAGCGAACGCGCGATCAGCAAGGGACAATCCTGCCGGTAGTACTCACTATTTACGAAGACAGGACTTTTTCCTTTATAGTCAAAAAACCGCCGGTTGCCGTGTTAATTAAAAAAGCGCTTAATTTGGAAAAAGGCGCTCAGACAACCGGCAAAGAAACAGTTGGCAAACTTTCCCGCTCTCAGGCCAAAAAAATCGCTGAAGAAAAAATGGACGATCTAAATACCAAAGATTTAGATATGGCAACTCGCATCATCGAAGGCACGGCCCACAGCATGGGGGTAGAGATCAGCGACTAGCTAATTTTCAATTTTAAATTTTCAGTTTTAAATGAAATCTAAATGATTAAAAATTAAATTTTAAAAATTGACTAAAAATTAAAAATTTATATTCACTCTGCTGAAAACTTCGACATTTATGTCGAAGATGAAAGCAAG
>CAYMGH010000039.1:0-7901 GCA_964389935.1 uncultured Gammaproteobacteria bacterium
ACTTCTTTTAATTTTTTCGAACCATTGTATTTGCCTAAGTCGATGTTTTGCTCACCGTAAATTTTTTTATTATCGACAGTTTTTGCCCAGATATTGACGTCACCGGTGGTTGCCGGCAGGACTTTGCCTTTTGATGAAATAATTCTGGAAAATTCGACAAGAGCTTTGTTAATGTCGCCTTTGTAAATATCGGTTAGGGCAACGAAGATGAGGTTGCCCAGTTTTTGCCCGCCGATATCGGTATCTTTGCCGTATCTTTTTCCGGCAAAGCGATAAACAAATAAGTCTCTGAGAATTGATTCCTCATCGGAAAGGGCGGCCAGACAATTGACGATATCGCCCGGAGGAGGTACAGCAAAAGCCCGCCTGATGCGTCCTGCAGAGCCCCCGTCATCTGCCATAGAAACGACAGCCGTTAGATTAATTGGCAAATGCCGTAAGCCTTTGAGAACCTGCGCTGTACCAATTCCGCCGCCCAGACAAACAACATTGTTGCTTTTCGTTGGCAGTTCCAGATAATTTCTCATAAACTTTTTGAACATATGAAGCGTATATTAACTTAAAAATATATTTGATGCCAGTTGTGCCTGTTTTACTCGAAGACTATATGCAGAATTTTTTGGATAGTGGTAATAGTTAAAGCAAGCAGAATGACGGTGAGAATTTGAGTAAAATAATAACTTGGCAGAACTATCCCTTCTATATTTACGCCGGGAAAATTGTAAGCTTTAACGACAAAGCCGGGTACAAAATTCATCAGCGCAAAAACAAATGCCACATTTAAAACAAGTGATAGAAGACCAAATGTTAGTAAATTCACCGGCAAAAGGACAACAGAAAATATGGGACTTACGACTTGTGAAATTACCCACAAGCCGCCAATAAAAACTAAAATATTTGTAGGATCAGTACCTAAGTCGATTGTGGGTACAAGGGTGAAAGCAATATAGACTGTGGCGATGGTAATCAGAATCGATTTTAGAATATGGCGCATTAAAGTATTTTATTGGTAGCTTTATTGTTACATCTTACTTTTTGTCAATGCAAGGTTAAATTACTGGTAAAAAGCTTTTGGAGCGAAGCAGCCGATGGTAGTTAAGCGCAAACCTGTGCGCTTCATTCCTTATTTCTTCAACAAGTTGCCTGGCCATATCTTCTTTGGGCAAGGACAGTGGCAAAACTTTGCCGGATGTATATATTTCTTCAAATCTTTTGGCTATTGAGATTACATTTAGGAGGTGTCTGGATTTTGAAATGGCATTTAGAGCGCTGTTTAGCTGGCCTTTGCCACCGTCGATGATCATCAGATCTGGTTTGGGCCAATTATTTTTTAAGCGCCTGAGCAGTACTTTCCTGAGCATCGCATAATCATCCGGCTTTTTGACAAATTTGATCCTGAATCTTCGATAGTCTTCTTTGGAGCGCTTACCATTTTGAAATACAATCATTGATCCTGTTGCGAATTTTGCGCCAATATTTGAAATATCGTAACATTCAATCCTTTTGGGCAGGTTTTCAAGGTTAAGAACATTCTGGAGTTTTTTTAATTTTTGGAGTGTCAGGTCGTCAACGAGGGTTGGGGTTTCTAAAAATTCTTTGGGCGCGTGGTAAGTAGTTGTCAAAAATTCCAGCTGTTGTATTTTCTTCTTAACGCCGTCGGCCTGCTCATACTTCTGAAGTTTAGATAAGGCTGTCATCTCGGCCTTAAGTTCGCGAATTAATTGCCTGCTGTTGCCCTGTAAAAGTTTTTTTATCCGTGAAATATTCCTGAGGTATTTCTCTCTTTGTTCATCTGACGCGTATGGATAGGGACATAGGCCCAGATCAACCAATAAACAAGGCTTTTTAGGATTTTTATGGTGACAATACGGGAAAATTTTTCGGATGATTTTAAGTATGCCTCCCGCAGTTGCCGAGTTTGGAAACGGCCCTTTTAGAAAAACCCCGCGCTTTGGCTTTTCGTTCCTTACTGTTGAAATGAGCGGTATGTCGCCCGTTGATATTTTGATATACAGAGGGCTTTTGTCGTCTTTGGCCTGTGTGTTGTAGAAAGGCTGATTCAATCTAATTGCTTCGGCTTCAAGAAGTAGGGCTTCAAATTCCGAAAAAACTTTGGTGAACTTAATATCGCTGATTTTTGAAACCATCAGGTCGGTCTTTGGCCCCAGTTTTTTATTTGTAAAGTATGAGGCTACCCTTTTTTTTAGCGATTTAGCTTTGCCAATATAAATAATTTGGCCATTTTCATCTATGAATTTGTAAATACCCGGCTCATCAGGAATCTTTCTTATTTTGTTTTTGAATTTTTTCACAGGGTAGATTTTAGCTAATTTAGAAAACTTTTGTCAGGGGTATCAAACGCTTATTCTTTTTTGCGAGTTTTCTATAGATTATTAGTCCTATAAATACGATCAGAGCAATTAAACCGATTGATGAAACAAAGAGTGTTGAGAAAAAGAGATTGTAGAATGGCCGAATGGTAATTGGTCTGGAAATTTCGGTTTCGGCAAAGCTGAGAGTCAGGGTGTCAGAACTTACAAGCAGCAGATTGCCGCTTGCAAGGCGGAAATCGAAGACCCTTGTAGCAAACGGGGGCAATATTTTTATTGGAAAATTATCCGCAGTTGAGTTTTTCAGAATTGAAGTTGTTAGTGTTAAGTTTTGATCGATAATGGAGGTACTGCCACGATTCCTAATTGTCGCTTCAACTTTTGTGGGTATGCCTGAGATTACCTTTTTGGGCGAGTTGAGTGACAGTTGCGGGTTAATAGTTGCCTGAGGCAACTCATGAGCAAATTCAACAAAAACTGCTTTTTGTGACTCCTGCCCTTTTTTCTTAAATGCACCGGGTGAAAGCGGGCTTGTTGATGACTTGCCTCTTTGGGTAAAAGTGACGTGGTTGAAATCTAATTTGTTGAAAAAATCCAGCCCGCCTGAAGTTGATCCCCAAGTAGGGTCAATTTGAACCCAGCCTTTTTCATCATCCCAATACTCCGGCCAAGCATGGAGCAAATCGCCTTCATTTAAAGTTAAGGATAGGGGCCGCAGCCTCTCATTTTGCGTATAGGCAAAACCGGTTACTTCTCGTGCGGGAATACCGGCTGCTCTGGCTATTGCAATAAAAAGATCGGTAAATTCCATACAGACGGCATCGTTGGGAGTTGCTACAGCCGACTGGGCGCCTTTTCTAAATATTTCCGGCTGGTTCAGCCGATCCTGGCTGTAGCTCAGGAAATTGACAACAAACTCGTAGATTTTTTCGGAAGTTTTTAACTCGTTGGCTTTGTCTTTAATAAAACCGTTATCGGTCTCCCAATATCGCTGGGGTTGAACATAAGTGCTTTTTTCCTCGGCAGTTAGCGGATTGTAAATATTTCTGAAAGGCTTGTGGAATACTTCGACAAAACCTTCGGCTACTACACTAAGCGTGCCTCTGGCCGGCAGTTTGTAGCGGGCTACAAAGTTGTTGTCGTGATCAACCACGACATCCAGGGGTTCGGGTTCTAACTTTTCTAAAACTATTTTTTGGTAGTTGTTGTCAGGAGGCAGAGTAATTTCCTTTATTTGAGAAGTCACATTATTATTTTCCAGAAAATAATCCAGCTTAAAAGCAAAAACCTGTTTTTCGCCAAATGACATGGATATGCCGGATTCCAGCAGCTGGTCTTTGTTAAATGAATAGGTTTGTGATGAACTGCTTGTAGTTTCCTCCAGTGGCGAGGGAACAGCAAAAGCCTTAGGTCCGAAAGGCCCTGGAACGACTACTTTGGCATCGTACTTGCCGATATCCGTTGACCGGGCTAGCCTGGGAATTGAAACTTCCCATATTTGGCCGCTTTTTGTAGTAAGTTCGTCAGACGTATAGTTTAATGTCCATGATAAGCTTTTGCCGATGCCAATAACCTTTTGGTTGAAGATAACCCCGATGGTTGTTAGGTTGTTTTCGAATTTTGCTTCTGTTTGAAGCGGACCTGTATTGTCGCTGGCAGTTACATCAGAAACTTTGGTTGAGCCGATTTTAAGCTCAAATTTATCGGCGTAAAAGTTGGGTGTTTTGTTTTTAAGTGTAATATTCTGGCTAACCGTAGTTTTGCCATCTGTGCCGGCCGAATAAGTAACGTCATAATCTGTTTCAAATTCTCCCTCAGCAAGCGCTTCGCGAGTGATCAGTGATGAGTGATGAGTGATGAGTATTAGAGAAAAGAAACATGCGACAAATAACAATGAACGATAAACGAAATGGGACGTACGTTTATTGCGGGCAAGCAAGCGCATGGCAATAGTATCCCGCCTACAGGCGAGATTCGTCAAGGACGACTAGTATTTTGTATTTTGTATCAGGTATGGAGGGCGCGGGCTAAAAACTGTCCGGTATAAGAAGATTTTATTTTAGCAAGCTTATGGGGAGTACCGGCTGCGACTACTCTGCCCCCACCATCGCCGCCTTCCGGTCCCAAATCAATTATCCAGTCAGCGTTGGCTACTACGTCAAGATTATGTTCGATTACAATTACCGTGTTGCCGGTTGCAACAAGCCTTTTGAGGATCAGCAGCAAGCGTTCGATATCGGCAAAGTGTAAGCCGGTTGTAGGTTCGTCTAGGATATATAAAGTCCGGCCGGTAGCCCGTTTGGAAAGCTCGGTTGCCAGCTTGACACGCTGTGCCTCACCGCCGGAAAGAGTGGGAGCCGGCTGGCCCAGATGAATGTAGCCAAGACCTACATCGTAAATTGTCTCAAGTTTTTGTTTAATCTGCGGAATGTTTTCAAAAAACTTGTGAGCTTCTTCAACTGTCATCTCCAGCACTTCGTATATGTTCTTGTTTTTGTAATGAACTTCAAGCGCCTCTTCATTGTAACGTTTGCCCTGACAAACTTCGCAATCAACGTAGACATCGGGTAAAAATTGCATTTCTATTTTAATTTTACCGTCTCCTTCGCAGGCTTCACACCGGCCTCCTTTAACATTAAAAGAAAATCTGCCGGGAGAATAACCTTTGATTCTGGCATCCGTAGTTTTGGAAAAAAGCTCGCGAATATGAGTGAAAACCCCTGTATACGTTGCCGGATTAGAGCGTGGTGTTCTGCCAATCGGAGACTGGTCTATCAGGACAACCTTATCTATGTTTTCTTCTCCTGTGAAACCGTCAAAATCACCAACTTTTTCGCGGGACCTGTATATTTGGTGCGCCAGCGCTTTATAGAGAATTTCATGGACAAGAGTTGATTTGCCTGATCCGGAAACCCCGGTAACGCAGATAAACCTGCCAAGAGGAAACTCGACATTAATGTTTTTAAGATTGTGCTGGCGGGCGCCAAGGAGAGTGAGGAAATTATTGTTCGAGTGAAATCGAGAACTATTGTCAGGAAACTTCTCGATTTCCTCACTTCGTTCGGTCTCCCGAAGCATATTAACGGACACCTTCTTTTTGCCCGATAAATACTTGCCGGTTAGGGATTTTTTGTCATTGGATATTTTTTTCGGAGTACCTTGAGCAACTATTTGGCCACCATGTTCTCCGGCTCCGGGCCCAAAATCTACAATTTCGTCAGAGGATAGCATCATGTCACGGTCATGCTCGACGACAATTACCGTATTTTGCAGGTTTTTAAGCTTTTGCAAAGTTGTTATTAGGCGGTTGTTATCTCTTTGGTGTAAGCCTATTGACGGCTCATCCAGTACATACAGAACTCCGGAAAGGCCTGATCCAATTTGAGACGCCAGTCTTATTCTCTGGGCTTCACCGCCAGCTAAGGTTGAAGCAGTTCGGGAAATTGTCAAATAGTCAAGTCCGACATCTTTTAAAAAGCCAAGACGGGAAATAAGCTCTTTTAAAATGGGTTTGGCGATTATCTTTTCGCGATCGCTTAGTATGTTATTTTCACCGTTTAATTTGTTAATCCATTCATGGGATTTTTCTATGGATAGTTCTGAAATTTGGGCAATTGATTTGTTTTCAATGGTAGTTGACAAAATTTCAGGTTTTAAACGAGCGCCCAAACATTCAACGCAGGTGTCAATCAGCATAAATTTTTCAACTTCATTCCTTACGAAATCCGATTCCGTAGACTGATATTTTCTCTCAAGGCTGGTAACTATTCCTTCAAAATTCGTGTCCCATTCAACGATTCTGCCAAACCTGTTGGGGCCTCTGACTCGATAATAATTTTTTGATCCATTGAGAATAATTGCCAGCTTATCATGATCTAAACTGCCAAGTTTTTCATTGAGCTGTATATTTTCTTCCTTGCAAACTTGCTGCAAAACTCTCCAAGACCACGTTCCAGTGTCAACCATTCTGGCCCACGGCAAAATTCCACCCTCAAGAATTGAAAGCTCCCGGTTGAGAATAACGTCCGGGTCAACTTTTCTAACAGTTCCTAAGCCGTGACAAATTGGACAAGCCCCGTGCGGCGAGTTGAAGGAAAAAGATCTGGGTTCAATTTCCGGCAAAGAAATGTTGTCAACTGGACAGGTAAATTTTTCACTGAACAAATGGTCTTTAAGTTTTTGAGGGTACTCGGGAATATCAAAGGCTTTGTCGAGAATTTCAGCGGCGATTATATTGCCATCTGCAAGTTTTAAGCCCTGCTCGGCAGATTGAGTCAGCCTTGATTTTTCGGCTGGAAGCGCCATTCGATCGACAACGACATCGATACTATGTTTGTTGGTTTTAATAAGTACAAAATCTTCATCGATGTCTTTAATTTGGCCATCAACTCTTACTTGGCGATATCCTTTTTTGGCGATGTCGGCAAATAGTTCGCGAAATTCGCCTTTCCTATCTTTAACAACAGGTGCAAGAAGTATAATCCTTGACCCTAACTTCTGGATTTCTTCGACGATTTGTTGAGGTGACTGGTGGGATATTTCTCGACCGCATTTTGGGCAATGCGGGTGACCGACGCGGGCAAAAAGAAGCCTCAGGTAATCATAAATTTCGGTTACTGTTCCTACTGTACTTCTTGGATTATGAGAGGTTGATTTTTGGTCAATGGAGATGGCCGGAGACAGGCCTTCGATAGAATCAACATCAGGCTTGTCCATAACTCCTAAAAATTGGCGGGCGTAAGCTGCAAGTGACTCTACGTAGCGACGTTGGCCTTCCGCGTAAATTGTGTCAAAGGCGAGCGACGATTTGCCGGAGCCGGAAAGCCCCGTAAAAACCACTAGTTTATTTTTGGGAATTTCAACGCTGATGTTTTTGAGGTTGTGCTCTCTGGCGCCTTTGATTATTATTTTATCCATGCTTCCTTATTCCTGTCATTCCCGCAAAAGCGGGAATCCCTCGGGACCGAGTCCTAGGGACGATTGTCTGATTCTCGATCAGGTCGAGAATGACATAAATCGCGAATCAAATATTTTATCACTGAACTCAAGACTGGATCAAGTGGCATACCTTCAATACTCTTTTGTTTTGAAGTAGATCGACTTATAATTGTATCGATGGATAGCAAGGAGAATCTGCCTGTTAGGGTTGTAAGAGGAGTAAAAGAAAGATTATTTAGACCCACAGCCATTGTGCAGCTAGATATGTCCGTCTGGAATGGAATAGCTATGGATCTCTTTAGGAAGGACACAACTAATGTCGATAAAATTCTGAAGGAGCACGGTCTAGAGCAATTTATTGAAATAAAGCCCGGTCAACCTAAAGGATATCTTTATATAGGCCCCAAAAGGGGCTATAGTTGGACAGTTGAAGATGTTATGGGCCATGACACTCTAGGTCCTAGAGTTACGGGTCAAAGATTAAAAATATTCGGTAGGCCAAGAACAAAATAAAGATAACGATTTAGTTTCACCCTAGTTCATTAATCTCATCTCTTAGAACCGCGGCTTTTTCGAAGTCTAGAATGCGGGCAGCATCTTTCATTTCGCGGGTCAGGGCTTTAATTAATTTAT
>CAYMGH010000040.1:0-7469 GCA_964389935.1 uncultured Gammaproteobacteria bacterium
CCGCTTGCGCTTCGCTCGAAGAATATCTGTTCAGCTTTTTCAAGAGTTTTTCTGCGTCCGCCCTTGGCATCGGAGGCGTTCCACCCTCACACGGGACACAATGTTTTAAGGCTAGTTTAATCATTTAAAATGCTCGGTTAACCTTCGCTTAGCTATTGCGTAATAATCGTCATCAAACATAACAAACCTGATTTCGTCAAAAACCCCAGGGTTTCCCAGAACAAAGTTTTTAACGGCATTCATTGCTACATCAGTTGCTCTATCAGCAGGATACTCAAACATTCCAGTAGAAATTGCAGGAAACGCGATCGTCCTGACACCATTTTGAGCTGCAACCTCCAAACTTCTCCTATAACAACTCGCTAGCAACTCCCTTGCTTCCTCGTTGTGCTTCTTCCCTGCTTCGTTAACTGGACCCGCTGCATATACAGGACCTACAGTATGAATAATAAACTTGGCCCGTAAATTAAAACCGGGGGTAATAACTGCTTCACCTGTTCTACAAAATCCGATCTTCCGACACGCAGCTTGTAATTGATCCCAGCCTGCGGCGTTGTGAATCGCCCAATCCACACCGCTACCACCTTTAAGTCTTTCATTAGCTGCATTTACAACTGCATCAAATTCTTGCTCAACTATATCGCCCAAGACAACTACGACTCTTGATCCATTAAAACTGACTTCTGTAGGTTTAACTCTTTCCATTGCAATAGCGGTTATTGTAAAGCTTTAGATTGAAAAAGTTAAGAAGAGAGTCTTCTTAAGGTTTTATCTTTATCGACTGCATTGATTCTACTTTTAGAAACTGCTTTTTGCAAAACCCGAAGGTGAAATTTGCTGGAAAATACTATTTTGTAAATTCCTCAACAGCTACTGCTTCTGCCAACCAATTGATATAATCAACCTTCTATGAAAAATATTTTAAAGATTATCAGAATCTCCAAACCGCTTCACAGAATCGCGGCAGTAATCGCACTGCTCATTGTTGCTATGTCTGCGCTTGAACTTATCCCCCCTATTCTTTCTAAATTTATTGTCGATGAAATTGTACTCCAGCTGCAAACGAGTTCCGGTAATTTACAGAAATTAATATTTTTGGTTCTTTTAACTTTCGTTGTCAGTTTAATCTCCGAGCTTATTGGAACTGCCAGTGAAAGACTGGGAGACCATTTTGCAGGCAAACTTCGCAAATTCTTAACCGAAAAATTTTACGACAAGGTTCTCACATTCCCCCAAAGTTATTTTGACAGCGAAATTTCCGGAAAAATCGTCCACCAGTTAAACCGGGCTATTTTTACAATCCAAACTTTTATTAATGGCTCAACCAATTTTATTCTTCCCACCTTTCTGCAAAGTATTTTTACAATTGCAATTCTTGCCTACTACAATTTGCCGATTGCCGCCTTCGTAACTATTCTTTTCCCGATTTACTTAACCCTTTCTTATTACTCCACTAAAAGATGGGGTGAGCGCGAAATTAAGAAAAATTATTACGAGGATATTTCAAGGGGTCGAATTTCAGAGGTTGTTGGCAACATCAAACTGGTAAAAACTGCAAGTGCCGAAAGGCGAGAATTTGATTTTATTGCAGGAAATCTTACTAAATTTAATAAAATCTATGGTAAACAGAGCTGGACATTTCATAAATTCGATTTCGCCCGCAATCTTTCCCTTATCTTTATCCTGCTGGGCATAAATATCGTCGCTTTTATTAACACCTATAACGGAGCAATCTCAATTGGCACACTGGTTCTAATTTTGCAACTTGTTGCCCAAGCCCGGCGTCCTCTTTTTGCCATGTCATTTATCCTAACCAATATGCAGCAGGCTGAAAGTGGCAGCAAAGAATATTTTGAAATTTTAGATCTTGCATCGCACGAAGACTACAAACTTCCTTTCCCCAATTACAAATTGAAAAACCCCTCTATTGAATTCAAAAATGTTTCCTTCAAATACAAGGTAGGTCAACCCGTTTTAAAAAGTGTTTCTTTTAAAATTAGTCCGGAAGAAAAAGTAGCATTGGTTGGACATTCAGGAGTAGGCAAAACAACGATTGTTGATCTTATCCTTAAATTTTACGATCCAAGTTTGGGCAGTATCTCAATTGACGGCAAAAATTACAAAAAACTTTCGCATCAATTCGTCAGGAATAATATTGCACTTGTTTTTCAGGATGCCGAACTTTTTTCATCAAGTGTTGCCCACAATGTAACTTACGCTAAACCAAATGCAACCAAAGATGAAATAATTGATGCGCTCAAACTTGCCAACGCTTATGATTTTGTTAAAAAACTTTCCAAAGGCATAAACAGTGAAATTGGCGAGCGCGGTGTTCGCCTTTCCGGTGGCCAGAAGCAAAGGATCCAGATAGCCAGAGCTATTCTAAAAGACGCGCCGATTTTAATTTTGGATGAGGCCACTTCATCGCTTGACGCCAAAAGTGAAAAGGAAGTTCAGGTTGCACTGGAAAATTTAATGCGTGACAAACTGGTAATTATCGTTGCCCACCGCTTCTCCACCATTCAAAATGTTGAAAAAATAATTGTTATTGACGAGGGGAAAATCACCGACATCGGTTCTCCTCAATCATTGTCAAAGAAAAAAGGCATCTACAGCGAACTTCTTCACTACCAAATCGAAGGCAATAAAAAACTGCTTGAGAAGTTTGAGATTTACTAACGAATCAATGAACCAAAGCGTCAATGCGTCGAGGAAGAAATCGATTCATAGGATTGATCGATTCCCCTAATTCTATATTTTCTAATAACGAAATTCTCTATTTCTGTAAAACAATCCTCACAAAAGATTACATTGGAAAGCTTGCGGCTGCCCATGAAATGAACTGAGCCAAATGACCTTATTTCTTTTTTACATCCATCGCAAATATGAATTGTAGCCATAAAGAGGGTAATAAAAACTCTACTATCAAAATGTTAATAAATCAATAAGTAAAATTTAGACTGTTCCAACAACCCTTTAAGGGTCCGTCCCTTACATAGGAATAATTAGACTATCTTAATAACCTTTATAAGGTCCGACCTTCGAATGCTTTGACAACCTTTGAATGTTTTGAAAAACTGCTTGAGAAATTTGAAATATATTAAATTAAAGGCTAAAATTCTCATCACTAAATTAATATCACATGGCAGAACGAAAATCTGCGGACATTCCCAGCCGCATTATTGCAATAGCACCAAAATCTAATGAGAGTATCACTGTGGGAAACGAAGAATTTTGGGGTCCTGAAATACAAATTACCCCAACTCGCCGTATAAAAGTGATTGGCAATAGATTTGATGAATTCACGCGGGATCATGAAAATGGACTAATACTTATAAACGGTGAAGCACATTTTACCTCAGCATATGAGTTAGATAAGAATGAAGGCTTATATGTCCTAGGCGTTACAATTATCGGGCGTTTCCCAGTAAGAAAAGATCTCGTCTGCAGAATTAAATTACCGAATTTAAATTTAACGCTCGAAGGCAAATTCGAACTCAGGGATGAAGATGAAAATAATGAAGAAGTAAATTCTCGACACTTGGCTTACACAGAGGACTGGAAAATAGCTGAAACCGGAAAAAGAGTTTACTTTTTCGTACCGCCAGACTCAACCCTTTTAAATGCACTACAATTTTCTCTAGTTAGAAAACATCGATCTAATACTTCATTGAATTGAATATATTTAGGATTCGACATCTTTATCTTGCAAAAATAAGCAGAGCATGTTTCCGCTCGATTATCATTTCGCGAAAATAAGCAGAGCATGTATTTGCCGCATTGTCATTTGGCAAATATGAAAACCGCAAATCTATCATAAACTCCCCCGCAGCCCTCACTCCAATCCCCAAGCATATTTGCTTTGTGACCCGGGCTTTTGTCCCAACTCCATTCTACAAATTGCACGGCCGTTAAGGGCCCACTTGCAATATTTTCGCCAACCGCGCTTTTTTGCAGATTGTGTCTGTCAATCGCTGCTTCAAAACCATCATGCGAAAAATTGTCGGCAACTTCGCGGGCTCGCTCGGTTGCAATTGTGCAAAGCTCTCCGTCTATAGAAAGCGAGTTGAGTCCATTGTTTACCCGATAATTATTCTGGGCAGTGTTAAGCTCGCTAGCTGTCGCCATCTGGCCGGTTGTTGAATTACAAATTACATATTGTCCTTCAACTTCCGGATTGGGCACCAGTTTCCATGGCTCAGTAACCCCGCTGCAAAGACCGGATAAATTTTTAGAACCTACTTTAACTGCCGGTTGAGGTTGTGTATCCAAAATCACATCTTTTGTTTTGGCAGCTGGAGCCTGCGGACTCGGAACCGCGCTTGGAACCGGAGACGGTATTATAATCGGCAGTTGCAAAACCGATTCATCTGAAATTGCGGGCTGAGCATTGCCCAGCCGCAGATTGACAACAGACGGAATCAATAGGAATAAAGTGAGAGTTAAGAGTAACCTTCCGACCTGTATCCTCAAGTATTCCGGGGGCCTAAGTTTTAAAAGAAGTTTGACCCAACTTAGTTTTCTCATCAACTTTCCTCATTATAGATTTTTCACGCTACAAAATGCTATCTTCCCAACCCTAGTTTCATGTAGTATAATTCTTTTATAAGCGTTTTTTAGGTTTTCCCCAATTTATCCCGTTTTGATAAGAATCACCTCAAATTTGCTGGTTTTCCGCCATCTATTGCCAAAAATCGCTCAAATTCCTTTAAAAAAAGCCAATAAAAGAGAATTAACGATCTTCATCTTCTAAAAGCTCTATACGCACAACTGGTACCCCTTCCGGTGCATCAATTATGAAAACCCTCCACTGAAAGAAAAAATTGCCAGACCTTGTGTATATACCTACATAATTTATAATTGGCTTTAAATATACATTTGTACCGCTAAGCTGGTAAACCCATTCTGGCTTTAAATCATGAAATTGCGTATTAAACTTTTTTTGTCCATCGAAAAGAGCAGTTGCAATCTCAACGCTGTCGTCATTCCAAGAAAGTAAGTTAATCCTCAAATAACTACGGGACCTGTAGTCACCAATTATAAAACCTTCGAGTGGATCTCTTTGTAAAATCAATCCATGAATATCTCTTTCAACGGGCACAAGTTTAACCTGACCAAATTCATCTGCTCCAAGATCAAATTCTCTTTCAGTCATGCTGAGAGATTCTAGTGAACAAGGTGAACTGTGTCAAATTATGTTGTATTATTAATTAATTATGGAAAAATTGGCCAATTGGTTGATTTCCGCACTTGCCATTTTTGCATTAGCCCTCTACTTGCCGGGCTTTGAAGTAGATTCGTTTATAACCGCTTTAATCGTTGCCTTTGCACTGGGCATAGTTAACGCCGTCATCAAACCTGTTTTGATAATATTTACTCTGCCCATAACTATTCTGACACTTGGCTTATTTAGTTTTGTAATCAATGCTCTCCTAATCTGGGGCGTGGCTTATTTTGTCCCAGGCTTTACCATAAGCGGATTTGCACCGGCCTTAATCGCTGCCGTTATTCTTTGGCTTATAAACACGCTAATTTCCATTTCCATCTTCCCTGTAAAAGCTGCAAAATAGCTTCAAATTCAAAAGTACTTGTTGACAAAATATTTTTTCGGCATATACAATGACACCACTGCTCACTGCCCCAACTATATAAATGGCTTCCGAAAGACAACCAGCATACGATCCTAACCCGGTAGTAACCGCAGGAGAACTTGTCAACAATGCTTATCAGCAAAGCATTGACGAGCTTTATGGTCTTCCCCAAACAACCAATGTATCCGAAGAACAATTGGCACCAAACATGCCAAATATATTTACAGTACCAAGAGGCAACGAAGCTCCAACAATCTGGAAACAGTATCCGGATGCAGCACCACTCCATTTTATTGCTACTAAAGCAGATGTCGGAGGCGTAGGTGGCCACGTAGAAACTTCTGCTAAAGTACAAGCCGCTGGACTTGATTTTGTACTACGCTACAATCGCACAAAAGATGGCTATCCGATTTTTAGAAGCCTTATTGCAACCCATACTGGTGATGACTTAGCTTTTTCAGGTGTAGTAGACGAAAGGACTCTGGAAAAGCCGGAAATATTACATGAACTCATGTGGAATGCTCTAGATCACGCAGGTGATGTTGCTGCAGAACAAGGATGTTACGGGCCGAAACAAGATTTACTTGCCACAGCATTAACTGGCAATATTCACGGTGCAGGCCCTGCAAGTATAGATCTGCCACTTCCTAGAAGAGATGACCCAGAAAAAGCCTCACAATCAGTTCTTCTTGCTTTTGGAGATAAGACTGAACCTGGTCTTTTCAATTATGTAACTACTGGTGCATATTACGACCCTAATTTTAATACGGGCTTAATTCTTGCCGAATCAGCAATGGCAGATGGATATATCTTCGATATCGTAGATCTTGACACAAAAGAACAAGCTATTGAATCGGGAGTATCACCAACGAAAAAAACAGCTTTAGATAAAAAAATGACAGAAATCGCAGAAGCAGGAGAACGTTTCATAAGGTTAAGTGCTCCAGAGGACTATTACGATATTGCTGGGTTGACCATGCAGGGCTCCAGATACGTAGTTGAGAAAATTTGGTCTAAGGATGAAAATGGAGAACCAGACCAACTGGGTCTTGTAGTTTCTGCAGAGAGACTTCACAATATCGAGACCGCTAAAGGCCATTCCTATGTAGGGAAAGACGATCCTGTATTAGCTGCTCTTTGTCAAGGAGATTGGCCAGCACCGGGTGAGATCACCTCACCTTATGCAAGAATTCCATTAGTTGCTGGTGATTGCCGCGGAAGTCATTTACTACACCTTTTTCCAATGCCAATTAATGAACAAACATCATTCTGGTCAGGCCCAATCATTTCGGTATTAACCTTAAGTATTAATCTTCATACCGGAAAAATTGGTGCAATATCTGACCAAATGGCACGAGGAACTCCATGGGATAAATTTAGAGATGATGCAGCTGAAAGAATGCAACAACACCGCGCAGCGCACGGATACAAACAACCAGGAACACTCCCTGCAAACGAATTAGAATACCAACCAGGTTTGCGAAAAATGATGACGCGCTTGAACGGTAGCTTCCAAATCCGTAAGCCTTCCTAAAACTTGCATCTTCAGAACAAAGTGGTACAATATGAGTCCACTGTCCAAATCGAGTACCGACTGGTGCAAGATAAATCGGGTGCCGGCTGGTACCCGAACCTGCCACTAATTTCTAAATGAACAACTCAAGACTTATTATCCTTTTAATTATCGTCTTCATAATTGGCGTCACCGGCGTCTACTGGATTTATCAATCACAAGTTAACAGAAGTGAAGAGCTTCTACCAGTACCGTCACCGATTGGTCAAACACAAGTATCACCCTCACCCGAGCCTTCACAACCGGAAGTTCCATCGATTGCAGAAAGAAACGGTTCTGTTCCCAGCTCCCAACCCGAAGCTGGT
>CAYMGH010000041.1:0-1746 GCA_964389935.1 uncultured Gammaproteobacteria bacterium
CCACTATCCTCATTCTGTTCTTATTAAGCTCGCACAAAGCTCCGGTTAAAATCGGCCTTCCTTCATCGGCAGCAGCACTAAATATTATTTTGAGTACCTTTTTAGCAAATTCTGCTGAATCAACTTCAATGCTTGTGCCTTTTTCTATTTTTGGTATAGCCGGAAATTCCTCCGGAGGCATTGTCGGAAACCTCCCGCTGTATCCTTTTGTGGTTATAACCACTTCTTCCCCAAGCTTCTCGAACTTTACTTCACCCTCCGGCAGCTGGGAAACAAACTCAAGAATCATTTTGCCGCTCAGTGTTATTTCCCCAAAGGCACCAACTTTCCCACCCACCCTTACCCTTGTTGCGGTCTCAAGGTTGGTCGAAACGATCTCTATGGCCCCTGCACTCGCCTTTATTAAAACATTGGAAAGTATGGGTAAGTTGGCGCGGGAGAGAATGGATTTGCCGCTGGTTGAAAGAGCCTTAGAAAATTCCGATTGTAAAATCTTGAAATCCATATTTAAAAGGGGCAGATTAGCAAAACCTATCGCAGGAGTAAAATGATTATATCAGTGTCCTGTTTTTTTTTAAATACTCAATAAAATGTAATAAATAATAATAGTTTATTAAACAGTAATAGTAGTTATAGTTATGTTTATAAGTGGGTAAGTAAACTCAGGGAAGGTTCAGAAAAGTGTTTAAAATAACCATTGAAAAATTGTAAAAAATGTTAATAATGAGAAAGAAGGTGTGGAAAAATGAGAATTATTTGTTGATAACTTCTTTGATTCTCAAAACCTCATCCCTGAATCCTGAATCAATGGCAATAGATTTTCTTATCTTATCAATACCATGAATAACGGTGGAATGGTCACGACCCCCGACAATTTCACCGACCCCGGAAAGTGAAAGACCGACCTCCAGACGCAGTAAATACATTAATATTTGCCTGGCGCGAACAATAGAGGCTTTTCTCGAAGACCCTCTAATTTGATCCTCGCCAACTTTGGAAAATCGGCAAACTACACCAAAGACCTTCTGGGGGGAAGGAGCAGAAACCTTGTTTAGGCCTGCACCAGCTACTATTTTTTTTAATTCAACTGGTTCGAACTTACCACCGGATAATTTTATTTTGGCCATAGTTGAGGTTAATACTCCTTCGAGCTCTCTTGCCCCACCGCTACTTTCCCGCGCAATAAATTCAACAATATTGGCGTCAAGATTAATATTTTTCTCCCTGCATTTTGCGCGAATTATAGCCATCTTCATTTCTATATCCGGGTAAGTGATGTCAGCAACCAAGCCGCCCAAAAATCTACTGGCAAGTCGCTCTTTAAGTTGTCCTAATTCTTTCGGGTGCCGATCGGAAGCAGCGACTACCTGTCTGCCGGAAAGTGTCAGTTCATTAAAACAATGGAAAAATTCATCCTGCGTACTTTCTTTGCCGGCCAAAAATTGAATGTCATCAATCAGTAAAACATCAACATTTCTGTATTTTTGCCTGAAAAGCTGTTGAGTCCTATTGTTTAGAGACTGAATATATTCGTTAGTGAATTTTTCACTGGTGGTGTAAAGAACTTTGATGTCGATTGTCTTGTCAATTGCCTCATTGCCAATTGCGTGCAGTAAGTGAGTTTTGCCGACGCCCGTCGGCCCGTAAATTAAAAGCGGGTTATAAGCCTGGCCTAAATTTTTAGCAACCTGGCTTGCCGCAACATGCGCCAAATTGTTGGCAGCCCCAACCACAAAATTGCCAAAA
>CAYMGH010000041.1:1756-5706 GCA_964389935.1 uncultured Gammaproteobacteria bacterium
GACTTAGTCTTTGGGGTTCTCCGGTAAAGAGAGGACCACTCCCGGTTGAGCCTGCGCTTTCTCTTTGAGAAACCACAAATACTACTTCAAGGTTTATATAGCCTTTTTTATTTTTAACCTCATCTATTACAGGTGAATATCTGCCTTCCACCTGTTCCTTCAAAAAGCTATTTTTGAGGCCTATTATCAGTATGTTTTTACCCTCTGTTTTCTTGAAATCAATAACATATGACCCGGAAAACCAGGTTTTGAAAGTCGGAAGCGACACTTGTAATTTGACTCCAGTCAAGATATCTTGCCAGAGTTTTTGACCATCTTTATGCATGTTTTTCCTTAAAATAAAAAAAGATTGCAGGCACCCTCATGAAACTGAATGTGACAGGCTAAGATAGATAAATTGCAGACTATTTACTGAGGAAGTAAACTTAACAAAATTAGCGCAATAATTATCATTGCAAAAGTTTTCAACAGTTGTCAAGGACACAAAATTATTGTTGATAATTTGCTTGTGCGAGTTGCGGCTGCAGCTTGATATCTACAATTAATTCTAGTAATCTAATGGTCTGGACAATTGGGTAGACAAAAAAACTTAATAACATGCCAAAAAGAACCTATCAGCCAAAAAAAAGAAAGAGGGCCAAAAAGCACGGTTTTATAAAACGCATGCAAACAAATGGCGGCCAAAAGGTCATAAAAAGAAGAAGGGCGAAAAAGCGAAGCAAGCTGACTGTTTAATGCTGATAGCCAACAGTCGGCCTAATTCGTCGAACTTTCCAAAGCAAGATTTTAGAGGCAAAAAAGTAACAAGTGAAGATTTGGTCTTAATTGCCAAGACTAAAGGAAACAGGGTCAGGCTGGCAGTCTCGATAAGCAAAAAAGTCGCCCCAAAATCTGTTGATAGAAATAGAATAAAAAGAATTATTAAGGAGAGCTTACAAGGCAGTAGGGAATTTAAAGGAGAAGCCTTGGTAATAGTAAAAAAGAATTTGGCTCACCTTAAAATGCAAGAAATGAGAGTAAAGCTGGAAAATTTACTCAAAAAATTATGAACAGAGTTGTAATTATACTTTTTAGGATTTATCAAATAATCTTTAGAACTAGTTTAGCAACTTGCAGATTCGAACCTACCTGCTCACAGTACTTAATTGACGCCACCGAGAAACATGGAACGGTTAAAGGTTTGTATCTAGCACTAAAAAGACTACTCTCTTGCCATCCCTTATCAAAAAGACCTTATTATGACCCAGCCTAAAGTAAAAATTTGTCAGCTAATAACTTGTCCTGAGCGACTGGAGGGAGTCGAAGGATGAATCCATTCGACACATTTTTAATTCATCCGATTCTCAATGCTCTGGTAATCTTCTACACGATATTCCTATCTATTGGTTTGCCGGGAGCGTTGGGACTTTCAATAATCTTACTGACAGTGGTTATTCGGCTGGCCCTTTGGCCGCTGACATCGACCCAGCTTAAAAGCACTCAGAAAATGGCTGCTCTTCGTCCTCACATGGACAGAATTAAACAAGAGCATGGCCACGATAAAGTACGTCACCAGCAAGAAATATCCAGGCTTTACAAGGAACACGGAGTAAATCCGCTTGCCGGATGCCTTCCTCTTCTGCTGCAGATACCGGTTTTTATTGCTCTTTATCAGGTGCTTCTTAGAATCATTGATTTAAATAACGGTGATTTTCTGGGGCGCATTAATAGCCAATTGTATTTTCAGTGGATGCATCTTGAAAAACTTCCCAGTACAAACTTTTTAGGGCTTAGTTTAGCATCAAAACCTAATGAGTGGACCCAAATCGGCATCCTGATTTTGGCAATTCCAATAATTACCGGTCTTTTGCAATACATCCAGTCAAAGATGCTTACTCCACAACAAGCTAAAACTAAAGCGCTAGTGAAGAAGGATTCTAAGAAAAAAGCCGCCGAAGGCGAGCCTCGCCCAAAAGGGCGGGAAAGTATGGAGGATACTATGGCTTCAATGCAGTCGCAAATGACCTTAATTATGCCCTTAATGATCGCTTTCTTTTCTTACGGTTTCCCGCTTGGCCTTTCACTTTACTGGAACACGTTTACGGTAATCGGCATTATTCAGCAATACAAAATTTCAGGCGCGGGCGCAATGAATAAATTCCTACCCGAAAAATGGCAAAAGCAAAGTTAGACGAAAATTTAGTTGCCCAAAATGTTAAAGACATAATTGAAAAGTTAGGCGTATCGGCAACAGCCGAAATTTCTAAAGTCGAAAATACCTACTTTGTGGACATAGAAAGCGAAGATTCATCTCTTCTTATCGGCAAATACGGAGTTAATCTCGACAGCCTTCAGTTTATTTTAGCGGTTAGATTAAAAACCTTAACCGGCCAGGATGATTTTGAACTATTTGTGGACATAGCCGGCTGGCGTAAGCAGAAAGAGGAAAAACTCACCAACATGGCCCAAAATATAGCCGGCAAAGTTTCAACAACCGGCAAGGAAGAACTACTTTACAATCTCAAGCCTTCCGAGCGAAGAATTATCCACACAGCTCTCACAACCCACCCTAAAGTGGCTACTGTTTCTGAGGGCGAAGGCGAAGGCAGGTATTTAATCATAAAGCCGAAGCGTTGATCGTATCCCCAATTTAACAATATAGCAATTAAACAATTCAGCCTTTAAAATTACTTCATGTTCAGAAAAGTTCTCTTCAACACCGGTTGGCAGGTTGTTGGCAAAATCGTCACAGCTTCTTCAACTTTACTAATCACTTTAATAATTGGCAGATCTCTTGGCCCGTCAGGCTTTGGAGAATTTACTAAGATTTTTGTATTTGTAGGCTATTTCTACATAATTGCCGATTTTGGCCTAAACAGTATTTATGTTAAATACGCCAGGTTCACCTCCGGGGTGGAAAGCTCGCTCTTTAGGGCCCTTCTTGGTCTTCGATTTGTCATTAGTATTTTTTTAGTCACATCAGCAATACTCATCACCTTTTTCCTTCCGTATAATTCCCAAACTCTTACAGGTTTTAGTCCACTTGTTAAAACCGGTATTATGATTGCCTCATTAACAATTATCACCCAGGCGCTTTTTACAACAGCCAGCGGCTTTTTCCAAAAAAAACTGCGCTACGATCTTTCGGCAATAGCCGCTATTTCCGGTTCACTGGTTATGGTTTTGGCAACTGCGGTTGTCTACTTTACAACAAGATCGCTTTTACTCTTCGTTTCAATTTATATTTTAGGTGGCTTAACTTACGTGGCCGCCTCCTTTTTTCTAATTTCCAAAAAGTTTGATTACAAGTTTTTTGCCAGCTTTGATCTTACTAAGTCTAAAGCGCTGCTGCTTTCTGCTTGGCCAATTGGTCTAGCTTTAATTCTGAATTTGCTCTATTTTAGGGCTGATGTTTTTATTCTGGCAAGTTTTAGGAGTAGTGCCGAGGTTGGTCTTTACGCTTTAGGCTATCAGTTTTTCGAGGCTGCTCTCGCCGTTCCGATATTTTTTACAAATGCTCTTTACCCGCTGCTTTCCGAAGCTTTTGCCAAAAACATTGAGGAGTTTAAAAAGATAGTCAGAAACTGGGCGCTTTATTTAACAACCTTTTCAATTATTTTGACAATCTTTTTGCTTTTAATATCTTTTCTTATCCCGTTGCTTTATGACTCAAGGTTTGAGGATTCGAAAGCAGCTTTACAAATCCTTGCACTGGGCATGCCATTTTTCTTCCTCTCAGCACTTTTCTGGCACGTTTTAATTATCTACAACAGACAAAAATTATTAATCTATGTTTACGCAGCTGGCGCAATTTTTAATTTAACTGTAAATTTGATTTTTATCCCCATTTTCGGATATCGGGCAGCCGCAATAACCACAGTTATTTCTGAGGCGTTTATTTTGTTACTTTTAACTGGCGCACTTAAACTTAAAATTAGGGGAGTGAGTTATGATTGAAATATTTTGCGACG
>CAYMGH010000041.1:5716-7351 GCA_964389935.1 uncultured Gammaproteobacteria bacterium
TTGAATTCTTTGCAAATGAAGGTATTGATTTAAGATTTGGATTTGTAGTAAAAGATAAAGGCGCAATTGTCAAAGAGGGCAATGGTTATATTGGCGTTGCCACTAATAACGTGGCAGAATATACTGCTATAATCGAAGCCCTAAAATGGCTCAGGAGTCACAAAAAAGGGCAAGACTTACGATTTTTTATGGATTCACTGCTTGCAGCTTCGCAACTGAATGGAATTTACAGGGTTAAAAATGCTAAAATTCGCGAACTTTTGGTTAAAATTCGGGAACTGGAAAGCGGGTTTGGCCAAATTACTTATAAACATGTACCCCGAGATCAAAATAAAGAAGCAGATAAACAGGTAAATCTTGCACTAGATCAGAGACTGACAGATTAGATGTGCGAAGTTGGAAGCGAGAATGTAGATATGGAAGTTGGAGGTAGGATTCTAACTTCCCATATCAAAATTCCACATTCCCATTTCCTACATCCCATTTCTATTTATGGAGCTTAAAGAATTTATAAAAATTATCAGAAGCTATCTCGCTGTAATAATAGTGCTGGCAATAGTTGGTGCAGCTGGTGGATTTTATTCAACTCGGTACTTCTCGTCTGGTTATCACCACACCCAAGATTTCTTTTTGGTAGAAAATTTATTCACTCAGGAAAAAGCGCGGGATTTTACAGACAGCGCAATAGCAATTCTGGAAAGTCCTGATTTTAAAGATGAAGTTTTGAATCCCGGCGATACACTGATTGTACGCAAATTAGCACCACAAGTTGTGAGGCTTACCTACATTAGCCCGAATGTTGATACGAGCAACCTCCAGCTTCAAAGCATTACCCAAAAATTTAACTTGAAAATTCAGACTCTAACCGCAAGCAATCAAACGCCAGAGCTCAAAGCTATTGGCAATTCTCAAATGCCAAGCTATTCATCTCTCAACCAATCTGTTTTAGCTGTTGCCGGCGTGCTACTCGGCACAATTTTTGCTCTCTTTGTCATTGGTTTAAAAAATTATTTTAAGATTTAATTTGTGTCTTATTCTGCCCAAACAAATTCCGCTAAAGTTCTGGTTACCGAAGCAGGTTCCCTTTTAGGCTTCAGCCTCGCCCAGTTTTTCCTTAGTCGAGGCAAGCAGGTATTCGGAGTAGGCAAAATCCCCCCGCCGCAAGCAATCTTAAAAAACCCGAATTTTACACTTCTTGATATCGATATTGCCCAGCCTTTTCCCCAATATATTCCCAAATTTGATCTGATTGTTCACTTGCTGCACGAAAGCACGGAAACTTTAAAAAAATTTACGCCAGACAGCAACCTCACCTCAGCCACCAACCACATAATTGCCCAAACAAAAGAAGGCACCCAAGTAATTTTGTTTGCCCCTCTGGAGGCAAGTAACAATTTCTGGGAGAAACTCACCCGTGATGAACATGCTCGAGAAAATCTCAAACTATTTTTATGCGGGGATATTTACGGTCCAGGCGAACCCTATGTTGAAGCTGCCAAAAATCATCCTCATACCTTTCGCCATCACACGCGGTACTTTTACTACCATAATGAACTGACTAACCTCATTGCCCAGGCCGAAGTTGCCGACAAAATTATTTTGGAAGATGAAGGGCAAAGGAATGTCTTCCCCACC
>CAYMGH010000042.1:0-7165 GCA_964389935.1 uncultured Gammaproteobacteria bacterium
AAAAAGGGGGTGTTTTTAACATATGCCAAAAGTAGTAGCTCAGCCAGGTGAATCTGTTGATTCCCTGATTCGAAAATTTAATAAAAAAGTCCAAAGCGAAGGGATACTCGCAGAAATTAAAAAGCGTGAACATTATCTAAAGCCCTCTCTTCGAAAACAGCAAAAAATACAAATCGCGCGCAAAAAATATATCAGGAGCAAAATTTAATGGCGAATCTTGCGCTAATAGAAGAGGATTTAAGAAATTCCCTCAAAGAAAAAAATGAAGTGGCAACTTCTACTTTGCGGCTTTTAATTTCCGAAATTAAAAATGCAAGAATTGCAAAAGGTAATGATTTGACTGACGAGGAAATTACAAGCGTCATTCAAAAAAATGCTAAAAAGCACAAAGAATCGATTGAGGCATTTGAGAAAGCAAACAGAGATGAGCTTGTAAATAAAGAGAAATCAGAGCTGGAAGTACTCAAAAAATATTTGCCGGAGCAAATTACCCCTCAAGAAGTTGAAAGAATTGTCGATGAAGTTATTTCTCAAACCGGCGCATCAGTGATAGCCGACATGGGGAAAGTCATGGGAGGGGTAATGGGAAAATTAAAGGGGCAAGCCGACGGCAATCTAGTTTCCGAAATTGTTGCCAAAAAGCTCAGTGGTTAATATTTTAATTCATACAGATAGTAGATATCCTGTCAATCGAAAAATAATTAGAAAGGCTTGCTGGGAAACGCTAGTGAATAATAAAGCAGGGGGTTTGTCTGCTGAAATTTCAGTGGCCGTAGTCGGAGCAAGAAAGATGAAGAATCTTGCACAAAAATATTTGAAAGATGACAGAAAACATGAAGTGCTCTCATTTTCATTTGAAGATATTTCTCAAAGCGGCAGGGGCCTGCCTGCCGGCAGGCAGGGATTTGTTAATGTTCCTGATGATATTTTAAGGCTTGGAGAAGTGGTTCTTTGCTGGCCGCAGGTTCTTGCTGAAGCAAGTCGCGATGAGGTAATGGTTGATGATAAAGTATATGAGCTGACTTCTCACGGAGTCGAGCATTTATTGGGAATTCACCACGTTGAATGATTGCAATACGACTAAGGACTAATGTCTAACGATGAAGAAATTGTTTTTACGAATTGTGCTTTTGTCTTTGGGCGTTAAGCTTTTTGCAAAAAATAATGGCAGTTTTTTATAAGGACCTTTTCACAAAAATGTACAAACAATAGATTACATTTTTGCTCAAGAACCTTGCATTTTGTCTTCGACAAAACGTAGACAATATTATTGAAAACGTATGACTGTATTTTATAGACAATATAGGCCTCAGCGCTTTGCGGATTTAGTTGGCCAAGAAGTTATTTCCAACACACTTTTGTCTCAACTGGAGTCGGCTAAATTTGGACACGGATATTTATTTTACGGGCCAAAGGGGACAGGAAAAACTTCAACTGCCCGCATTCTGGCAAAAGCAGTTAATTGTTTGGTTTATGGCAAAATTAAGAAATCTTCGATCAAGGCAAAAAAAGAACTTACCACTGATCACTCATCACTCATCACTGACTCGCGAAAGCGAGGCTTCGGTGAACCTTGCAACAGGTGTATATCCTGTCTTTCTATCATTAACAGTTCTCACCTGGATCTGATTGAAATAGATGCAGCTTCCAACAGAGGCATCGATGAAATTCGCGACCTTCGGGAAAAGATAAAACTTTCACCTATTTCGGCAAGATTCAAAGTTTATATTATTGACGAAGCGCATATGCTGACAACTGAAGCGTTTAATGCGCTTTTGAAAACGCTGGAGGAGCCGCCTGCGCACGCGATTTTTATTTTATGTACCACAGAAATAGGTAAACTTCCATCAACGATTGTTTCGCGGCTTCAAAAATTTAATTTCTCCCGCGCAAGAGGCGAAGATCTGGAAAAAGTAATTTTCAAAATTGCCAAAAGTGAGGGAGTCAAAATAGAAAAAGAAGCAGTGAGCGAAATTGCCCAAGTTGCTGACGGCTCATTCAGGGATGCGGTCTCAATTTTTGACCAGCTGGCCTCAGGCGGCAAAGTTGTTAAAACCAGCGATGTTTTAAAGATTGCGAAAGCCGGTGGTTGGGATCAGCTTTATAAGTTTGCACAACTAATTGCTTTAAAAAAACTCAAAGAAGCAGTTTTGTTAGTTGAAAATCTTGTCGAAGAAGGTGCTGATATTTCATTTTTTGCTAAATGCGTAGTTTTATTTTTTGAAAAATTACTGTTTATCAAAATCGGCATAGTGGATGCCGGAACCGGTGATTTAAGCCCTGACCAGATTCTTAAAATGAAGGCCATAGCAAGTGAATTTGCAAGAGACGAACTGCAAACTGTTATGAAGCAGTTTCTAATCGCCGAGGGCGAAATTAAAATTTATCCACTTGCGCAAATACCCTTAGTTCTGACGCTTTGCAAAATTATAGAGGAAGGTGAAGATTACAAGGAGGAATTGGCAAGTGAGGCAAGCCAGGAAAACAAAGCGGGAGATTCGCCGGAGGTTGACGAGAAAAGAATTGAAAATAAAGTTAGAGAATCAAATAAAAGCGGCAGCGGCAGTGCATCTGTTGTGCAAATCGAAAAAAATTGGGATAAATTCATTGCTAAAGTCAAGCCTGTTAATGCCCACGTTGTTGCTCTTCTTCGCAGTGCCAGACCTATTGATTTTGACGGTAGCCGGCTGACAGTTGAAGTGTTTTACAGATTCCACAAAGAAAAACTGGAAGAGCCAAAGATTATTCGTATGCTGGACGCGATAATGGAAGATGTTATGGGCACAAGCGTTAAATTTAAATTCGAACTTGCAAAAGGCATGGTAAAGCCTCCAAGAGTTGTTTCAAAAAGCGATGTGGTAGAAATAAGTAGTGAGGACTTGGCTAATATGACACGGGAGATATTTTCTAAATGAAGAAGCTGATATTGGTGGTGGTACTTTCTCTAATTTTGTCCGGCTGTGTCGGCGTCGGTTCTAAAAAAGGACCAAAGGCCGATGGAGAATTTGTAAAAGGTCAGGTCGTTGAAGGATTCCCAAGTGTTCCTGCATATCCGCAGGCGGAAATTATTGAATCTTTTGGACTGGACGGTAAATTCGGGGTTTCTTCAATAAGCGGTGACGAACTTGCCAAAGTCGTCAATTTTTTTGGTCCGGCACTAAGCCAATTAGGCTGGCAAAATTCGCTGAAGAAAAATTCAGACACTAATTTTGAATACGGGATTAGCAATGATGAATTTAAAGGCAGGGTAACAATCAATACGGCTGCGGATGGCAAAAGCACGGCAATTTCGGTTTCAGTCGAGCCCCGATAGAAGTTGACTGGCGCTTCGCTTAGTTGATAATATAAAAGTGGCTAGTATGATCAGGTCTTTCCGAACTCTGATTTTAACCGCGTTTATCTTTTCCATGGTTATGACTCCTGTAGTTGCTCATAGTGAGGATGAAGATAGGGTTGATAATGCTCAACATAGATTGGAACACATGCGGGAAAAACGTGATGAGGTTAGGCAACGACAGCAAGACAGGCGCGAAGAAATTGGGCAAAAACGGGACGAAATTAGCAACAAGGCTGAGGAGAAGTTAGAGATTGCAAAGCAAAAAATTGCCGAGCGCATTAAGAAAATTTTTGCGGTGATTCTTAGAAGGTTAAACGCCGCGCTTGTGCGGCTCGATAGAATTGCCGAAAGGATAGCAACGAGAATTGATAAGTTGAACGAGCGCGGTGTTGATACAACTGCTGCGGAAGAGGCATTAGCCAGTGCTGAAGTTTTGGGAGCTGGAGCTGCAAAAACAGTTGGCGATGCCGAAGCTGCAATTGAGGTAATTGATACGACGGATTTGAGTGTTCGCGAAGCAATGCATGCAGCCAAAGACGCAGTCGGTGCTGCCAAAGATGCGCTGAAAGCTTATCATAAAGGTTTGGTGGCCGCGATTGTAGAATTAAAAGCGTCAGCAGCTTTAAGAGAGGCGACAGAAGGAGCAGAAAGTGAAGATTAACAGGGGAAACGCAACATTTATTGTTATAATCATCGCACTTTTAGTTTTGGGATTGGTTGCGGTTTTTGCCATTACGCAATTTGGAATCGGCCAGAGCTTATTTACTAATAAAGATACAAACCAATCTGTCGGTCCAGTTGCCCCAAGCGATAAGCAATTAGATACTTTAAATTCTCAGAGTACATCGGACGAAGTTGGGGACATTGAAAAAGATCTTAACGCCACAGATCTTGAGAATGTTGATAGTGATTTGAATGATGTCAATGCGGATTTAAATTCCCTATAATACTCTGCTGATTCTTCCCGAGACCGTTCAACTTGCAATTTGGTAGGTTGACAAAAAAATAAAAAAAGCGTAAAAAGAGCGAAGTAAGAGATTCGAGTTTTCAAAAAGAATTCTCCTTCTGTTTTATCCTATTCTAACAGGCTAAAGTAGCACTTAAAAATTTTTGCCGATTTATGAAAAAGACAAATAGACTTAGCTGGCGCAACACTTGGTATTCAGTTCTTATCTGGCTTTTGGCTTTTTTTATTACGAGTTTTGTGATAATCCCCTGGTTTTATTTTGTATTGCCGATAACTATTACTTTAATTACAATTTATTACTTTAAGATAGTTAATCCTTTTAAAAACAAAAAAGGGCGGGTAAGAATTGCCGAAAGAGACCGGATTTTTATTTTTGGTTTGGCGGCGTCACTTTTTTGGTTTCTGGTAATTAGTATTTTGAATATTTTGCAAATTGCCGGATTTTATTATTTTGATTTCCTTTTTTACTTTTCGGATTTTCGCAACTGGTATATCTATATACTTATTCTACTGGTTCCGGTTATTTATAGTTTAATTTTGGAAGGTGCCGTAAAGCATAAGAGCAAGCGTAAAGATAAAAATTCCCTTCTCCAATCCTTTTATTCGCAGAGGCTCTCTAAGGTCTAAAAATTCTCTGGCAAAATATTAAAATTATATGGTAAGCTTTTATCATGCGTGATCTTGCCGGGCAAAGCTATCAGCGTAAATCAAGCAGCAAAATAGCAATTCCCAGAAGCGCAGTCAGAGTTGTTTTGCTACTAGTTGCTATACTGGCAATTCTTATGATTGTTCGACGTGTGATTGGTGGTGGAGGGATTATTGGAGGATCTTCAATTGTACTTCGTGATGCGCCCAAAGGCTTAACGCCGGTTGAGGTTCCCGGTCAAAACATGGCTATTGATGATGGTGCTGTGGATCTTTCAATTCAAAGAGCGACTTTTACAAATGTCAGCGGCGAAAACGCTACGGCAACAGCCACCAGAAAGTTTGGAGACGGGTCATACAATTTATCTGTAAATGCTACCTTGCCCGATCCGAATGGTAACGTTTACCAGGTTTGGATAGTCGGAGGAGACGCGCCGCATCTTGCCGGAGATATGCAGGGATCGGGTAAGAGTTGGAGTCTTAGTTTTAACGATGTTGACGATTATTCAAATTTAGACGGAATTTGGATAAGTAGAGAAATTACCAAACAAGACAACAAGCCCGAAAAGCATATTTTAGAGGGAAGTTTTTAGGTGAAAGTTGTAATGTGTTTCGGGGCATTTGACGGGTTGCACCCGGGGCATCTGAATTTTTTCGAACAGGCAAAGCAGTATGGCGACAAGTTAATTGTTTCGGTCGGCACTGATAAAAATGTCGAAAAAATAAAAGGCAAGAAACCGCTTTTTTCTCAAGTAGAGCGTTTGGCGCTTGTCGACAATTGTAAATTGGTAGATAAAGCAGTAATTGGGGCAGAGGATAATTATTTCGAAAATATTGCTAGCTTTAAGCCGGATGTAATTTGTTTGGGATATGACCAATGGGCAAAAGAGGAAGATGTTAAAGAGGGCTTGAAAGATGTTGGCCTTACTTCTTGCAAAGTAGTTAGGCTGAAGCCGTATGAGGAGAAAAGAGCAAAATCGACAATAACAAAGCGCGAATCTGTAGATTTTTAGCGAAAATATTTATCCGGTGCAGAAAAGCTAAAAACTTTCTCTTTCTAGCTTCTTGTTCGCCTTTTTGCTTTTACAGCCTCTCTGTGTTTTTTGGAGATTTCTTTTTCTTTGTGGCGGACTAAGCTTCTTTTGGCACGCTCAACCGCTTTGTCGATAGCCTTATCAATTTGGCGCTCACTATCTTTTATCACAAAGTCACGGCCGGCCATATCAAATTCAAGCTCGCAAAAACTTGTATGGTTTTGAGTGCGATGGTTTTTTTCAAGAGTTAATCGGATAGTGACAAGTTTTATGCCCGAGTGAAATTTTTCGAGCTTTGAAACTTTATTGACAGCGTAATCTTCTATTTTTTGATCTTTGAAATGAATTTCGGCAATTTTAATTCTCACGAGGTTGTATTGTACTAATATTGATTTTTAATTGTAAACCTTGTAGCCTACAATTTGGATTCTCAATACAAATTACTTTATACTAGATACATAATACATAATATATTAATATGTTCGATAAACTTCAGCAGCTAAAAGAACTTAAGAAAATGCGCGATGAGGCGATGGCGATTCAAAAGGCGCTGGATGCGGAAACAGTGGGGGTTGAAAAAAGGGGAGTAACGGTTAGGATTACTCTTGCCCAGCGCGTAGTTTCAATTGAATCAAACGGAAAAGGTGACGAAGATATTGCCGAAGCCGTTAACGAAGCGGTAAAAGAAAGCCAGAAGTCGGCTGCCAAAAAAATGCAGCAAATGGGCGGCTTTGATTCCCTTAAAGGGATGATGGGCGGCGGAAGCCAATAAGCCCCTCCGTTATAATTCATTTCCATGGAGCCAGAAAATAGTACGGAAAGAAATGTGGACTTGAAAGAAGCTGAAAGATTTCTCCAGGAATTACTGCCTGGTGCAGGACAGATAATAAAAAAGCATTTTGAAAGCAGAGATTTTACTTCGCAGCAAAAAGAAGGAGTTGATTTTACAACTCAAGCGGATATAGAAGTTGATCAATTTTTAAGAAAAGAAATTTCCTCAAAATATCCTAAGCACCAGTTTTTAACCGAAGAAACCGCACCAGATGATTATTCCCAACTTGAAAATGTAGATAATCTTTGGGTAATTGACCCATTGGATGGGACTATAAATTTTTCCAGAGGTATCGCGCATTTTGCAATTTCTGTTGCCTTGATGCAAAAAGGTAAAGTTGTTATAGGGGT
>CAYMGH010000043.1:0-7135 GCA_964389935.1 uncultured Gammaproteobacteria bacterium
TTGTAATTACTTGACCATCTTGGGAAATTCGTTTTCCCGCGAGCTGATCGTAATATGATTTGTCGGATTTAACTTCCAGCACTTGTTTGTCACGGGAGCCGTCGCGGTAAATGGTAATCATATTGCAGCCAAGCTCGTAACTTAACCAGTAGGCTTCACGCACATCCTCAACTGTTGCCTCATTGGGAAAGTTAATGGTTTTGGAAATTCCGTTGTCGGTATACTTCTGGAAAGCAGCTGCCATTCTGACATGATCTTTGGGTGAAATGTCGCCGGCTACAGTAAATACTTTCCTAAGATCTTCGGGAATTTCAGAAAGATTTTGGACAGACCCTTTGTTTCCCTCAATTTTGGCTAAAATATCTTCACTGTCCAAACCCTGCTCTTTTAAGGCCTCTAAAAAGTAGGGGTTGGTATTAAAAAGCCTTTTGCCCTCAATGGTGTTTTTGGCAAACGTTTGCGCAAAATGAGGCTCGATTCCGGAAGAACAATCTGCCAAAAGTGAAATTGTGCCGGTCGGTGCAATTGTCGTTCGGGCACCGTTTCTGAGTTTTAAGCCGCCTTTTTTATCATAAATTGATCCCTTAAATGCCGGGAAAACACCGCGCACGCGAGCTAAATCTACGCTGGCATTGTCAGCTTCTTTTTGAACAAACTGCATAACTTTTTCGGCGAGGTCAAATGCTTGCTGCGTGTCGTAGCCGATTTTAAGTTTAACAAGCATGTCGGCCCAGCCCATGACACCAAGACCAACGCGGCGGATTTTGGCAGTCATCTCATCGATTTCTTCAACCGGATATTCGTTCATATCAAGAACGTTATCCAGAAAGTGAATTGCTGTGTGAACTGCTTCTTCTAAACTTCGCCAGTCGATTCCCTCTTTCACTAAAGTTTCGGAGGACAGGTCACTCACGTTTTCTTTTACAAACTTAGACAAGTTAACTGACCCAAGAGTACAGGCATCGTATGGCAGGAGCGGCTGCTCGGCACAGGGGTTGGTGGCTTCAATGGTGCCAACCAGTGGTGTCGGATTGGCGCGGGAGTGGTTTACTCTATCAATTAAAATCATGCCGGGATCGCCGTACTGCCAGGCAAGTTTAGTAATTAAATCAAAAACTTTTTTAGCATTAAGCCTGCCTGTAACCTCTTTGGTTCTGGGATTAGTCAGCTCGTAGCCCTCATCTTTATTTTCGGCTTTGCAGAGATCGTAAAGCTTTAAAACAGCTTCTTCGACGCGAACGTTTTTAAGATCCAAATCGCGGATTGCATACGCTCCTTTTAGATCCTGGATAATACCCTCTACATCCAGTTCACCTTGGACGAATTTGGCATCTTCTTTGACTTTTTTCATAAATTTCTCGTCTACGGTGACGGAAATATTGAAGTTGGTCAGCGAAAATTCATCGACTTTGTGAACAGCAAACCTGAGAACATCGGGATGGGTATAGTGAAGAATTCCCATATTGGCACCACGCCTGACACCACCCTGGCGAATTTGAGAGGTAACATCGTTGTAGGCCTGAAGGAAAGCAACCGGACCGGTTGTTTTGCCTTTGGATGTGCCGATCACATCGTCTTTTGGACGAAGTCTGGAAAAGGAAAAGCCTGTGCCGCCGCCCATTTTGTGAATCATAGCCATATCGCGCATGGTTTTAAGAATCGATTCCAGGTC
Organism: uncultured Gammaproteobacteria bacterium; assembly: GCA_964389935.1. Taxonomy (GTDB): domain Bacteria; phylum Patescibacteriota; class Microgenomatia; order Curtissbacterales; family GWA2-41-24; genus WO2-FULL-40-11. The sequence goes on from CAYMGH010000043.1 coordinate 1,673, forward strand.
GTCCTCTACCGGCAGGACAAAGCAGGCTGAAAGCGACTGCCCCGTTTTGCCCGAATTAACCAACGTCGGGGTATTGGGGATAAATTTTTGAGATGCCATTAATTTGTAAAAGTTGCGGGCAGTTTCAGGGTGAGTTTTTTTGTTGTGGCCCGCTTCGCGAGGTGAGTAAATGTTGTCAGCAGCTGCAATGTAGTAGGCAACCCTCCAGAAAAGTTCACGGGGTGTTTCTTTGGGTTCACCTTTTTCATTACGAAAAGCGTATCTGGTTTTGGCAATGTAGGCGGCATTTTCAGAAAGCTCGGGACTGGCTAAATCTTTAGGGGCTTTGGGGATTTTGCGACCCACTCTGCGAGCCGATTCTCTAACGTCGGTTCTGAGGTCAACTTTAATATTCTTATTTTTTTTCATCTTTTAAATTTTCGAGATAGGTTTGCTAACTCTTTTTCAAAATCGGAAATATCTGCAAACTGTCTATAGACCGATGCAAACCTGATGTAGGCAATTTTGTCTAATTTTTTGAGTTTTTTAGTAACAATTTCGCCTACTTTTTTGCTTGATATTTCGCTTTCACCGCTTTTTCTTAATTCCGCCTCTACTTCGTTGACTACTTTTTCAATGCTGTCTGCCGAAATAGGTCTTTTCTCGCAGGCCCTGATGATTCCACTTCTAATTTTTCCCCTGTCAAAAATTTCTCTCTGTTTGTCTTTCTTAACAATCAGTAAATCCAGTGTTTCGGCCCGCTCGTAAGTCGTGAATCTGCGTTTGCATTTCTGACATTCTCTTCTTCTTCGAGTCGTCTTACCGTCTGTTCCTTCTCTTTTGTCTATAACTCTTGAAAAATCTGCGCTACAGAACGGACAAATCACTTTGCTTCCCTTACTTTCTGACTGCCTTTATTTTGTGAAATTATGCTTTTGGACGAGAAACTTTAATGTTTCACGATTCTTCCAAAAACACAATATATTGTGGTCTAACTCTAGATTAGACACAATATCTATACCTTGTCAATACCCTAATCATTTGTAAACGGTAAATAGTTTATTGTTAAAGGACATATAGATTTTATACCGAAGAAAACCCGAAGTCAAGTGATCCTTCGACTTCGCTCAGGATAATTTTTGTGCACAAAAATTAATTTACAAAGCCGAGCAGATCTTTGGACTCGTCGGACATTTTTGAAGGAGCCCACGGCGGCTCAAACGTCATCTCAACCGATACGTCTTTAACCTCTTTTATAGTTTTAAGCTTGGCAGTAATATCTTTAACAAAATATGAATCCAGAGGACAACCTGGAGTAGTTAGTGTCATTAAAATATGAATATGGGCACTTTCTATATTAATGCTGTAGATCAGACCCAAATCGACAATATTTATTCCCAGCTCCGGGTCAATACATTCCCTGAGTTTCTCGAATACCTGATTCTGAGGAATAGCCATGTGCTTGCTATTCTCACTCTACTACAGCCCTGAAGCTAAAGTCAATTTATTCGGTTGACTAAAAAATAAAGTTGATCTATTCTTGATAAGTAAATAAAGAGCATTTGGTCGGCGGGCAGGGAGGTGATTACCAATGGATCAGAAAAATCTGATTAAATTACTGGGGTTCTGGGTTACCAATACTATTCTGTTATCAATTTTCTCGTCACTATATGTCGGCAATGTTGTCTTGGGAAATGCTAGTATCTCAAGACCGGTTGCGACAATACTTAATGCGTTAATTTTGGCAATAATAATTTATCTGGTGCCTTCCATCACGAAAAAGCTTGATCTTAAAATAAAAATTTCTGACGAGAAAATTTTAGCAATTGATTATTTTCTAGTTAATTTCGTGGTTTTATGGATTCTGAAACGGCTTGCAGACATTACAGGTCTGGGTATTTCCAGCATTCTTAATGTGCTGATAGTTGCAATTGTTCTGGCACTTATTCAGGTTGCCGTTCAAAAATACCTTGTGAAAATGTTCAAGAAAAGTTAGCACCGGGAATATTTATCCTAACTTGCTCTTTTGAAGTAATTTAGTGTTCATGATGTCAATATTTACTCATGAGTGATACTTCGAAGCTGGAAAAAGACAAAATCCGCAAAAAAATTCTCCTAAAGCGAAAGAATCTTTTAAAAAGCGACGTTAACAAGTTAAGTGGAATTATTAGCAGGAAGGTATTGAGTATCAAGAAAATAAAAAATGCAAACACCTTTTTAGTTTATTTGCCGATTAACAATGAGGTTGATGCTAAATTCATCATAAATTTCCTGATACAAAATCAGAAAAAGATATTTGTGCCCGCTTACATTGAGAAATCGTGGACTATCTGCCTGCTTAAAAACCTTGATCATTTAAAAATGAATCAATTAATAACTTTACAGCCCAAAAAAATAATTAAAGCGGACATTAGTGAAATAGATGTTGCCATAGTGCCGGGAGTCGCTTTTGACAAAAGTGGAGTTCGACTTGGTTTTGGCAAGGGTATTTATGATAAATTACTCTCTAACTTTAAGGAATTAAAAATCGGCCTCGCTTACGATTTTCAAATACTAGAGCGGCTGCCGCGAGAACAGCATGATTTGGATGTGGATTTGTTGATTTCCGAAAATAAAATTTTAGATTTTAGACCTATTTAACAACTACCGCGTTGGGTAAATTTCTGCCCGGCCCCGCTTTATAACCTCCATCAAAAAGTGCTGCAGAGCCTCCTCCGTCCAGATTTAGCGCTTCGGTTGCACCTAGAGACTTAAAAATATTGGCAAGATCCAAAAAACTGGAATTTCGGGCAACTACCAAGAAAAGTTTGCCGCTGCCAAAACCAATTCCGCCTCTGGTTCCTTTGGCACCGTCGGAAACTAAAACTTGCCCGCCGGAAAGAAGTGACGGGTAGTTTGTGATTCCACCCGTAATATCCGAAGGAGCTCCGGCGCAGGCGGCGCACGGGAAGAACTGTGCCGAGCCCGGACGAAAAACCATCATTCCCCTACCGTTCCAAAAAAGTGAAGAGGCATTAATCCATTTTTTCTGCCGATTGTTCCAAACGGAAAAATCAAAAGAGTTAACTTTGCCGCCGCAAGATGAATAATCCGGCGGGCAAAAATATGTACCGTTAATGCCGGCTCTGCCGCCATTTTCGGCAATATAAGTAGCTAAAGATTTGGTCGGGCAATCATTGCCACAATCGTTGTCGTTGGCGCTGTCGGTAACAACTGTTGTTGCACCAAGATCAAAAGTGGCTACTGTGTAATTGCCGCCGGAAGTTGTGGATGTAGCTACTTTGGGTTTAGGAGATGGCGACGGGCTGGGTGCTTCTTTGGCAAATGCCTGATAATCTATTTTAAGCTCATCTTCGGGACTGGGCGATGGGCTAGGTTCTGGACTTGATTCTGGTTGGGAATTTGGCGATGGTTCGAATGGAGGTGGCAACGGGATAGAAATCGATCTTGAAATTGCTTTCGGCTGCGGGGTTTCTTGAGGGCTAACTGAGCTGAAGGTTATGAGCACAACGGAAGCTAAACTGGCGATAGCTACCGGAATAATTACAAGGATAGGTGCAAATCCCCGCATGGCTGTAAATTTAGTATAGCAAGGTTAGCTTGACTTTTGCCTCAAGAACAAAATAAAGTACGAGCATGAGTTCAGGAGTGGAAAGAAAATCTACTGAGCCTTTTAGTAAACAATTCAGGCTGACAAATAATCGACCGGTGATTGTAAATTCTCAATTTATTCTTCAAGTTAATTTCGGCTGGAGAGAACTCGAAAAAAAGCTCCCTGCAGAATTTGCTATATTTGCGCCTAGCAGTCTTGAAATCCAGAGGAGCGATGCAATTGTAAAGAAAAAAGAGCTTCTAGAGTAATTCCCGCTAGAGAAATTACTCATTTAATTGTCAGCTATAACAAGCCAGACAGCGAAATTCAAATCGGGAATTTTAGAGTAGTATTGCTTCATCGAGGTTTCGATTATTTTAGCCTTGAAGTCCATAGTCCCGAGCCAATCGAGTATAAAACTTTAGAAAAGCATATTCCTGATAAGTCTGCTGCAGAAAGTTTACTAACTTCTGCTGGCATTCCCGAAGATCGGTTACCAGCCATTGAAGAAGACTTGAAAAGGCGTCGCGAGTTTGAAATACAAAGGGCAATTGATAAACAAAGAAAAGGGAAAGCTCATCCTTTGGAGATTGCAATGTTAAAGAAAAGGCAGGTAATTTAATTACCTCCTTATTAATGTTAAAATTAGGCACGTTGTTATCGTGTCGAACACAACTTGCGAAGTTTGACGTTGCGGGATCGTCTAACTTGTCCCGCCAAAGAGGAAATGCTTTTAAAAAACTTATCGCCGGACCTGCCGGATCGTCTAACGGTAGGACATATGCCTCTGGAGCATAGAATCTAGGTTCGAATCCTGGTCCGGCAGCTGCGGCGATAAGAAACCCAAGAGATAAGTTTTTTAAAACAAATTTTGCGGGATAAATAGGACAATTTAACCCGCAAAATGCGGGTCGGATTTTCCGCCTAAGGCGGAATAAACTGGCTTGCCACGCAATTGCGTGGATCCGTTTATTGGGGTTCGAGTCCTGGTCCCGACCAGCAAACGATTTTGTTATAGTAATAGCCTAATAAATAAGTCACAGAGATTTTGAAAAAAGAAAAACTGATTATATTAGGCCTCGCTATTGTTGTAATTGTCTTAGTAGTTTTTTCATTTAAATTCGCAGATTCAAAGCATCACGGATAATTTAAGAAATAATTGAAAGCACGTCATTAATTTGATTGAAAAAAAGGAGACGTGTCAAGCCAAGTCAAATGGAAAGTGGTTACTTATTACCTGTACTGAGAACCATCGAACTGCTTGTGGTGCCTGCCCGCCTTTGGAGGGAGTAAGTCGAACCATAAACTGATTGTCAACCTGTTTTTCTAATATATTATGTTTTGTTTGGCTCGCTGCAACAAGACTTCCCAGGACCGTCCCCTAAGTTAGTCCCCTAAGTTAGAGTGGTCGAACGGGGTAACAAAATTGATAGCCAAGCCAGGCAGGAGAAAAATAAGGAAGAGATAGAAACACTAAGGCAGATTTTTAAAAACACTCAAGGGGCCGAAGAAATCGTTAAGCTCCAGCAAGAAATCGTTGACGGCCTGACTTTCGAAGCAAAAATTCTTAAAGAATTGGAAAGGTTAGAAATGGCCGTTCAGGCACTGGAGTATGAAGAACAATTTGGGAAAAATTTATCAGAATTTTTCGATAATGCCTCACTGCATATAAATCATCCTTATTTGAAAAACTTACTTGATGAAGTTAAAAACTCCAGACCTTAGTTATAATTTGAGAATACAAAATGTGGGGTCATGAAGCAAAGAAATAGGTTCTAATGTCCTCCAAGCCCCGCACGTCCGCCCAGGACTCAGGACCTTCGGCCCTTCAACTTATTCAGGACCTTCGGCCCTTCAACTTATTCAGGACCTTCGGCCCGTTCGACAAGGTT
>CAYMGH010000044.1:0-7042 GCA_964389935.1 uncultured Gammaproteobacteria bacterium
ACCGAAAGGTTAATTAATCTGGTCAACGATATGTTGAATATCTCCAGAATCGAAAGCGGCAGAATCGCTCTCAACCTTGCCGAAGTTGATCCGGTTGAGTTGGTTCATGAAGTAGTCGAAGAAGTCATTCCCAAAGCAACCGAACTTCAACTTAATGTAAAAGTAGCTGACAAGCAAGTTTCCAAGGTTCTTTGTGACCGTGACAAAATCCACGAGGTTATTATTAATCTAATTGGCAATTCTCTTAAATTCACCAAGCAGGGAGGAAGTATTTCTATTGCTTTTGAAGAAAAAGCGCCATTTATTTATATTTCTGTTACCGATACCGGAGTCGGTTTGGCAAAAGAAGATATGGAGCAATTATTTAAAAAGTTCAGTATGATAGAGCACTCTTATACTGCTGCTTCAGCTTCCGGCGGAACCGGCTTAGGCCTTTATATTTCCAAATCGATTGTCGTTTTGCATAAAGGAGATATTATCGCTTACAGCCCGGGTAGGGAAAAGGGCTCGACTTTTACCCTCAGTCTGCCAATAGCCGGTACCAGTACAGCCTTAGAGCTTATAAAGGAAGCGCCTAAAGTTACCCAAGATTCCAAAGGACTTGAGAAAAAAAGGCTGGGCTATATTTGACTGCGTCTAACGGGGTTTGACATCAAAGGCCAATCGCTGTTAAATCAAATAGGCGACAAGTACTTATGGACAAAAAAAGAATTCTACTGGTTGAAGACGACCAGTACACCCGTGAGCTTTATGAAGAGGTAATCAAAGGCGAAGGCTATGCACTCGACAGCGCCACCAACGGGGAAGAAGGTTTAGAAAAAATAAAGAATGGCGGCTATAATTTAATTTTGCTTGACGTCATGATGCCCAAAATGAGCGGTTTGGAAGTCTTAAGGGCTGTCAAAAACAATCCGCCTAAGGTTCAGAATGGACCGATTGTTATACTCACTAACTTAACCAACGATCCTATTTTAAACCAGGCATACGGCCTTAACGCCAGAGATTTCGTAGTTAAGTCAGATATAACTCCGGGTGATTTATTGGAAAAAATCAAAGGCTATCTAGAAGAGTCTCATTCTAAATAAATATTTTCTAGCATAATAACTACAGCCGGTACTGTTAAACTTTTAACAAAGATATTTACCGGCGAAATAAAGACTCTCACTTTCGTTTTATTAAGTTCAATATCTTTTGGACCGATCCTAACTCTTTCTCGGAAACAATTATCGATATCTTTTACTAAATCATATTTTTCCTTAAATAACTGCTGCATTTTATCAATATCCCAGCCTCCATGGTCTATTGGGCCTAAAATCTCGTCCAGTGCTATATTTTTGAAGATTACTTTTTTATAATCGTCAATCATAATAAATCCTAACTGTAAATTTTCCAGCGCCGATCTCAAGAATGTTTTTTCCCTCTCAAGCTCTAAATAACCTTTGCTGACTTGAGCTTTTGCCTTTTCCAGTGTATCTATTCGTTTTTTTAAATCACCTGTTTTATCAGTCATAATATATTAATTGAAGCTCCAACCGACTTTGCCTGTCAAATTATAGAGGTTAATTGAATATGTTAATATACTCAAAATGGAAACTTTTGTTTACGATTTTATATTTAAGTATTTAAATCCACAGACACCAAGGGGAGTGGCATCAATAATAATATTATCAATCTGGGGTTTAATCTGGAAAAGTCTGGGATTTTGGAAAGCCGCCAGAAGCAACGAGAGGCTTTGGTTTATAGGTTTTGTAATTTTGCAGACTCTTGGCATTCTGGAAATTTTGTACTTGTTCGTTTTTTCCCAAGATAAACTTACGTTAACAAAAATTAAATCAAACATCAAATCTTATAAAATAAAGATTCCTCTCCGCCGGACAAGAAATTAAACCTATAGGTTGTTTTTATACAGAAAATTTGCTAGAATACTAACCTCCGTATGTAATCCTAAAGCATTTAAGCTGACTTTTTTTCGGGCCAATTTTTGGTGCTAAAATTAACTCTAGACATGTGGCAAAATCTTAAAAATATTTACCACTTTGCTCAAGCCTTTCTTTCGGCTTTGTATTTTGATTTTCCCTCAAAAAAACTGGTTGTCATTGGTGTTACCGGCACCGACGGCAAGACCACAACCGTTAATATGCTGCATCACATACTTACCTCATGTAGCAAAAAAGTTTCTTCCATTTCCTCAATTAATGCGACGATTGGCGCCAAAAAATTTGATACCGGATTCCATGTGACTACACCGAACCCATGGCAAGTTCAAAAATATCTTAAGCAGGCTGTTGATTCAGGCTCAGATTACTTCATTTTAGAGGCAACTTCGCACGGTCTTGACCAAAACCGTCTTGCTTTTGTCGATTTTCAAGCTGCAGCTATTACCAATATTTCGCATGAACATCTTGATTATCATAGAAATAAGAAAAATTATTTATTAAGTAAAGCCAAACTCTTCAAAAATGTTAGGTATTCAATTCTTAATGCCGATGATCAGAGCCTTAATTACTTAAAGGAGCAAGCAAGCGGCAAAGTTCTAACCTACAGCCTCAGTAAAAAAACGGATTTCAACATTAAAAAATTTCCGATCAAACTAAAAATTGCAGGGGATTTCAATTTAGAAAATGCTCTGGTTGCTCTTTCAGTTGCAATTACTCTTGGTTTAAATAAGCACAAGGTTTTAAGTGCACTCTCCACTTTTACTGGAATTTCAGGAAGACTCGAAAGTATTAATCTTGGTCAAAATTTTGATGTTTACGTTGATTTTGCCCACACACCTAATGCGCTTAAAGAAGTGCTCAAGACACTTAAGTCAAAAGTCACGAGTCATAAGTCAAAAGTCATTGCAGTCTTTGGAGCTGCTGGCGAGAGGGATAAATCAAAAAGACCAGAAATGGGCAAAGTAGCTGCCAATTTATCAGATATTTCAATCCTAACTGCCGAAGATCCAAGAACAGAAGATGTTAACCAAATCTGTAAGCAGATCGCACTTGGATTTACTTCAAATCGCAAGCAAGAAAATAAAGATTTCTTCATTATTCCCGACAGGAAAGAAGCTATTAAGTTTGCTATAGACTTGGCGAGCGAAGGTGATACTGTCGCCCTTTTTGGTAAAGGACACGAAAAAAGCATGAATCTGGGCAATAAGGAAATTCCCTGGAGTGATGCAAGCATTGCCACATGGGCAATAGATAAAAAAAGACAATGAAAAAAGCAGCAGCTATCGTTTTGGCGGCCGGAGTTGGCAGAAGAATGAAGTCTAAAACCTCAAAAATTCTTCACAAAATTGCCGGCAAGTCCATGATTTTAAGAACTATTGATAATCTGCAAGCGCTGGATTTAGATCAAATTATAGTTGTCGCCAGTGCTGAAAATGCAAATAAGCTAAAAAAAATGCTAGCAAATAAAATTACTCTGGCTATTCAAATAAAGCCTGAAGGAACGGCTGATGCCGCACAAATCGGTCTTGAAAAAGTAAAAGGTGGAATCAATACAGTGCTTGTTATCAACGGTGACGACAGTGCCTTTTATAAGCCGGAAACAATAAAACGAGTAATAAAGCAACATATAAACACAAAAAGTGTTCAGACATTTTTATCAGTTAAAGTTAGAAATCCGATTGGGTTGGGGAGAGTTATTAAAGTCGGTGGTCAAATCGCGGGTATTATTGAGGAGCAAGAGGCGACAGCAGAGCAAAAGAAAATAAAAAAAATCAATGCCGGCCTTTATGTTTTCAAAAAGGATTGGCTCCAAGAAAATCTTCACAAGGTTAAAAAGTCGCCCGTTAGTGGCGAAAAATATTTAGTAGATTTGGTTAAAGTTGCTGCTAGCAGTGGTCAAAAAGTCAGCTCATATGTGCTTAAAGATCAAAATCAGTGGCATGGAATAAATACGGCTGATGAACTCATGCTAGCCAATGAAAAATTCAGTAAAAAAATTCATATCATGGGAATAGGCGGAGCCGGGGCTTCGGCAGCAGCCGGAATTGCCAAGGAGTATGGTTATGAGGTCTCCGGTTGCGATCTAAATTCCCAATCCTCATATTTAAAAAATTCAAAACTAGCTGTTAACAAAGGACACGATGTATCGCACCTACATAATATCGGGATGCTAATCGTATCTCCGGCTGTTGTTAAAAATGATCCGCGCAGCGAAGAGTTACTTGAAGCTAAAAAGCAAAATATTCCAATATTAACTTGGCAGGAGTTTCAGGGAAATTTTTTGCAAAAAGGCAAATTTGTTATTTCGGTTGCCGGCGCATTCGGCAAATCAACAACAACAGCAATGGTTTCCCAAGTATTAACTGATGGTGGACTGGACCCAACCTGCGAGGTCGGTGCTACAGTTATCGACTGGGGTAAAAATTACAGGGTAGGCAGATCGAAATACTATGTTAACGAAGCAGACGAGTATGCCGATAACTTTCTTAACTACAAACCAGATGTTGCAGTTATTTTAAACATTGACTGGGATCACCCCGACTATTTTAAAAACCGAAAATCACTCGAAAATTCGTATCAAAAATTTATTAACAATATTAAAAAAGACGGCATTTTAGTCGTCAGCGATGAAAAGAACCTAACTGATTTAGCAAAGTCTTCAAGAAAAGATATCAATGTTATAAAAATCGAAGACTTTAGCGTTAAAAAACTAGCAATAATAGGCGAGTTCAGAAAAATAAATGCTCACGCTGCCTTAACAGTTGCTAAGCTTTTAAAGCTGGATACAGGCAGGGCTAAAAAATCCGTCCAAAATTTTAAAGGAGTTGCCAGAAGACTAGAGCTTAAAGGAAAAATAGGCTCAACTGCTCTGTATGATGATTATGCGGTTCAGCCGCATACCCTTATGACAACCGCCAACGCCTTGAAAGAGAAATATGGCGATAAAAAAGTGGCTCTGGTTTTTGAACCGCACACATTTTCCAGAATTAATGCGTTCTATGATGATTTTGTTTCCAGTTTTAAAAAAACCAATGTTGATTCAATTTTAATAACAGACGTTTTTGCAGCCCGGGAAAAAGGGAATAGGCAGAAACTTTCCAAGAAACTTGTTAAATCAGTTGGCATTAGAGCAGTTTACACAGGCTCCGTTAAAACATCGGCAGAATATCTCAAAAAAAGGATCAAAGATTTCGACATTATACTTTCAATGGGTGCCGGAGATGTTTATAAAATTTACGAATTGCTTAAAAATTAAAAACAGTTTAGCCTATAAAAAGGACTGACCCTTAAAGGGTTATTACAATAGGACAAATGCAACAAGTAGATGAAATTAAAAATATTTTAGGACCTTTACGGGTTTTTGAAAATGAACCGCTTTCCAAACACACATACTTCAAAATCGGTGGTCCGGCCAAACTATTTTTCGAAGCAAAAAGCGTCGAGGATTTAAAGTTGGCCTTGGAGACTGCGCATGACGTAAAAATTCCCTTCACTGTTTTAGGAGGTGGAGCCAACGTTTTGGTTTCCGATAGCGGCTTTGACGGCTTAGTTGTAAAAAATCGCGCTTCCGGCGTGAAACTTGTTGGTCTTAAGGGAACATATGGCAAACATGGAAGAGGTATAAAAAATGCTATAGTTGCCGCTGCGTCCGGAACACTGATGAACCAGCTTGCCCGCTTCAGTTTGGATCAAGGTTTAGAAGGCTTAGAATTTTTGCTTTCCGTTCCGGGAACAGTTGGCGGCGGCATTAAAATCAACGCCCACTTTGAAGTCGAAAAAGGTCAGTTTTTGGGCAGTCGGCTTGCTTCAGCCTTCCTGTTTGATCCGAAGACTGGCAAAGTTAAAGAAGTCGACCAAAAATATTTTGAATTTTCCTATGATCATTCAAAGATTCAGCAAACAAATGAAATTGTCCTGCAAGCTTCATTTAAGCTTGATAAGGTTGAAGATGATGCCGGTCTTTGGCAAAAAGCACTTGCTAATGTTAAGAGGCGCAACGAAGAGCAGCCTGTGGGCATTGCTTGCTCAGGCTGTGTTTTCAGAAACATTGACACTAAGGACGCAAGAAGACTTGCGACTCCAAATTTAACAACATCGGCCGGTTTCATAATTGATAGTCTTGGTTTAAAAGGCACAAAAATTGGAGGAGCCGAAATATCAACTCATCATGCCAACTTTATACTTAACACTAACAATGCTACCGCAGCTGACGTGATAAAATTGGTTAGTCTTATTAAGCAAAAAACTAAAGAAACCTATGGTATTAGCCTTAAAGAGGAGATATTTTACATCGGCGATTTTAATGAATTCTCTAATTGACCAATTAATCAATATTTACAAAAATTTGTGTTTGGTTAATCGATTAGAAATTAGAAATTAAAAATTAGAAATTCCTCCGAAGGAGGCATTATGGCTAAGCTTGAAATAAAGGGCGGTAAAAAACTTTCAGGAAAAATAAAAGTTGCCGGAAACAAAAATTCCGTCTTGCCTATTATGGCGGCTTCACTTTTGACGAAAGAATCTTCCACCATTGAAAATATTCCGGAAATTTCCGACGTAGAAGTAATGTCCGAGCTCCTAAAGCTTAGCGGCGCGAGAGTTGTCAAAACAAAAAGCAAGATAACAATAAGCCCAAAAAATATTAAAGAAGTGGATTTCCCCAGAGTTTTGACGGCTAAGCTTAGAGCTTCCGTTGTTCTTCTTGGTGCAATCCTATCAAGAGTTGGCAAAATAAAAATGGGGTATCCTGGCGGTGACATCATTGGTAGGCGATCGCTTGATGCCCATGTACAGGTTTTAAGAAGCTTGGGGGCAAAAGTGGATGTCGAAAATGATCAGATAACTGCAAGTGTATCTAAATTTAAAGGTGCGGAAATTTTTCTTCAGGAAGCATCAGTGACGGCAACGGAAAATGCGCTAATAGCAGCCAGTTTTGCGGAGGGTAAAACGATTATCAAAAGAGCAGCAACTGAGCCACACATAGTCGACCTTTGTCTTTTTTTAGTCAAGATGGGTGCAGACATAGATGGTATTGGATCAAATACCATTTCAGTTACTGGTGTCCAAAGGTTATTCGGCGCAAACCATGTGGTCAGGCCAGATCA
>CAYMGH010000045.1:0-7039 GCA_964389935.1 uncultured Gammaproteobacteria bacterium
CGGTTGACCCTTTTCCACTTGTCCCCCCGACATGAATCGATTTAAATTTTTTTTCGGGGTTTCCAAGAAGCTTTAATAAATATTCAATGCGCTCAAGGTCTAAATTTTTCCGAGAATACGTTTGCGGAATAAACCCCTCAAGCCAATTTCGACACGCGTAATAATCTTTCAACATAAAAGTTAACCGCTTTGCCGCTGCAATCGCTGTTTAAATCTGCGTATGCCCTAAGCAATAGCGGTGTAGGGCGAACTAACGCCTAAATTATCTAAAATATCCCGTTTTCCTGCCTTAACGTCATAAGGTTTTATCGACAGATGTACAACGATCTGTTGATTATCCAAACCCATTGCCATTGAAGTCAGTATGTTCGTTTCACGATCTGTAAAAGGCCTTTTTGGTCTTATTTGATCAATTACATCAAAATTAACCAGGTGATGAACCACTGCATAAACAACGGCCTTAGCTACATGATCCTTGCCGATGCCTACATCCATTACCGAGGTAATCTCCGAACGCAGCTGCCCAGTTCGCAGGAGAGTTTTTCCTAAACTCTGAGCCATTTCCTCAACACTTCGCTTACCATCGACCCAAGCCTGCAAAATGGGTTTATGACACTGCAAAAATAGGCTCGCCTCTGTTGGCATATGTAGGCCTTCACGAATATTCATGGGAAAATATTAACAACAAGCAGGCATTATGGCAATCAAGGGGAAATTAGGCAGATTTCGGTTCAGAAACTGCTTGCATCGCAGCTATTTCTGCAAGCTTGGCTTCATCTTTCGCGCTATAGTAAAATCTCTCTCCTCTTTCATCAACCAACTCTAAATCAATTTTATTTAAAACGCCTTCATTGACAAGAACCTCAAGTGCTAATCTGCTCTTTTCCTGAGCAACCTTAAAAGCATCTTTTTCAGCCTGATCGGCATCTTCAGCCGGTTCAAAATATTGCATAGCTACTAGTACGTCCGTATTTGTAAAATGCTTTGAAGCATCCCGCATCTCTGTATGCCCGAAAATCCCACTATCTATAGTTCTTGCTACCACCAGCCGATCTACTTCCTCAGCCTTTGGTTTTTCTGGTGCTACTTTAACCGTACCTTTTAACCCTTCACCCACTCTCCTTAACTGCTCGCTTATTTTATCACCAACTGACATACCTCTATTTTACCCTAAATTTGCTAAACTTAAACTAATGAACCCCAAAAATTACTTTATCTATCATTTCACCTACGCTTTGCCGAATTTCGTCAAATCACGGCCGCAAAGACTAGCCGAAGAAGCCAGATATTTAAATATCTTTGGGCTTATCAAAAATCTTTTCGCGCCTTACAGAAGGCTAACTCTCGGCAAAAAAGCATCGTTAGCAGATAGGCTTTCCTTCGAATTAGTTTCCCGGGGCGTCGGCGCAGTTGTCAGGCTTTTTCTCATCACCTTCGGTGTTTTTCTCCTGCTAATCTTTGCTTTCGTATTTTTAATCCAGATAATTTTGTACATTCCCCCAATTGCGTCTCTGCCGGATTATTTTCTGTTTCTACGCTACACTTTTTTCGATTTTGATATTGCAACTGGGAAAAAATTTGTTTCCAAACTTGAAAGATCGTCATTTTTCAAAGGCCTCAAATTATTTTTTGATGACGGGTTTTCAGAGCTAATTGCTACAATCCCGGCACCAAATTCACTTGCGATAAATGCGGGGCAAAATCTCTTTGAAATGTTTTCAACCCTTTCGTTTAACTGGCCAAAATTACAACAATATCTAGCGAGGAAAAACATTAACAATAAACAGTTCGCCATCCTTATCCAATACCTTGACCATTTCTACAACGATCCGACTATCTCTAAAAAAGACCCGATTGGCTATAGTTTAATATACGGCTATACTAACACCCTCGATACGTTCTGTACTGAACTCACCCATAAAAAAGTCACCAGCCCGTACTTTAATAAAGCGCTCGTTGACAGTATTGAAAAAATTTTAACCCGCCCTCACGCCAACAATGCCATCATGATCGGCGAAGTCGGTGTCGGCAAACACAGCGGAATTGTTGATTTGGCATCCGCAATCACCAGACGCCAGATTCCAAGCCTTAATGATAAAAAAGTGCTGTTAATGGACACGGTAGCCCTGCTTTCATCCAGTAAAAATCTGCTGGAAATTAAAGCTAATTTCGAAGCACTGCTTCAGGAAGCCAAACACGCAGGAAATATAATTCTGGTTGTAGATTATGTCGACAAAATCAGCTCTACTCAGGATGGGCGCATCGATCTTTCGGAGGTTTTAAACACGGTTCTAAACGACAATTCCCTTCCTATTATCGGCATAACTACTTACGACGAATTCAACAAATACATAAGAACAAGTCCGCAATTTTTAAAACTATTTGAAAAAGTTGAAGTCTTTGAACCAAAAGAAGAAGAAACAATCCAGATTTTAATTGGCTACTCTTTGGAAATTTACGCAAAAGTGCACATCGCTTGCGACTATCAATCCATTCTGGAAATTGTCGATAAAAGCGAGCGCTTAATGCAGGAAAAGCGCCAGCCGGAAAAATCGACTCTCCTGCTGGACGACTCTATTGCCCGGGCGCAAAAATTAAATAAAAAACAGGTAACAATTGACATAGTTGACGAAGTTCTCTCGGAGCGGACAAAAATCCCGATCGGTAAAATAGAAACAGAGGAGTTGGAAAAATTAAAAGATTTGGAAGGTTATCTGCATAAAAGGATTGTCGGCCAGGACGAAGCAATTGTTTCAATTGCCAAAGCTATGCGTCGCTCGCGAACCGGCCTTGAGCGCGGCAGGCGACCAATGGGCTCTTTCCTTTTCTTAGGACCAACGGGTGTTGGCAAAACCGAAACTGCCAAAGCTCTGGCCGATGCTTTCTTTGGGGCAGAATCAAAAATGATCCGCCTCGATATGACTGAATTTAGAGAACAGGGTTCAACAAAACGCCTAATTGGCGACATGGACACTAAAACACCGGGCCAGCTAACGTCTTTAGTTCTGCAGAACCCTTACGGACTGCTTTTAGTCGACGAATTTGAAAAGGCCGACCCATACGTGCAAAATCTTTTCCTGCAGATTATAGACGAAGGCAACTTAACCGACGCATTTGGCAAAAAAGTCAGCTTCACAAATATAATTATCATTGCTACATCCAACGCAGGTGCCGAATTCATTCGCGAAGAGGTAGTCAAACAATCGACAACTCAAGGGCTACCCCTTAAAGGCGACGCCTTGCAAAAAGGGAATCGAGTATTATCAACAAAACTTATTGAATATGTTCTCTCTAAAGGCCTGTTTAATCCGGAACTACTTAATAGATTCGACGCGGTTGTTGTCTACAAGCCACTCTCCCAACAGCAGGTTCTAGCAGTCTCCAAACTAATGCTTGCCGAACTTGCAGCGCAAATTAAAGAAACGAAAAATATAACACTTCAGATTAGCGATCAACTTGCGCAAGCAGTTGCAACCAAAGGCTACAATATAGAGTTTGGCGCCAGACCAATTCGCAGGCTAATTCAGGACAGGCTCGAAGACGGCATTGCCAAGATGATTATCAGTGGAAGAATAAATAATGGTGAAACAATCCCCGCCCAAACTCTCCTCTCATTCGTTTCTTGAAATCTCATCTAATGTATGTTATACATTAGCCATATGATTCGCACTCAAGTTTACTTACCAAAGGATTTATATCAGCATATTGATTTGGTGGCCAAAAGAGAAAAAAAGGCTAAAGCCCAGGTAATCCGCGAGGTGCTTGATGAAGGAATTAAAAAAAAGCACGGGAACGCGGGTGAAGCATTACTCCGATTGGCGAAGCTTGGTGAAAAATTAAATATTAGAGGACCAAAAGACCTCTCTGCCAATATCGACAAATACCTCTACGAGGATGAGTAACTCTATTGTTACCGACTCCAGTGCTCTGGTCTCACTTATTTCTCAAACAGATTCGAATCATAGAAAAGCAATAGCAAACGCAACAAGGATTAAGAATGCAAAAAAGGCGATATTGATTCCAAGCGAAGTTCTCGCCGAAACGATAAATATTATTGGTAAAAAATTTGGCCATGACTCAGCAGTAGCTTCAGCCCACGAGCTTCTAGGTTCAAAGGAGTATAAAATCGCCAATACCCTAGACGTTATAAGACTTAATGCATTCAACAAATTCAAAACCCAACCGGCATCCGTTAGCTTTACGGATTGCATTGTCATGGCATTTGCCGACGAATATGAAACTCGCGAAATTTTTGGCTTTGATAATGCGTTTAGAAAAAATGGGTATATCAGGTTTGGAATAGATAAATTAAGGACAAAATAGCGGCGAAACAATCCCCGCCCAAACGCTTGTAAGTTTTGTTTCCTGATTTAAATCTTAGTAGTATACTACATATATAAGAATATATTGGCAATGACAACAAAAGCCCCCCCCCGAGGTTTCACGCTCATTGAACTTCTGATAGTAATTGCCATCTTAGGAATTCTGGCAGCAGCAGTTATGGTTGCCATAAATCCCGGCAAACGCACCAAACAGGCCAGAGATGCTGCAAGAAAACAGGATGTCAACGCTATGGCCAATGCACTTATTGCCTACTTGGTAATTGTAGGCAGATATCCTGCGGAAAAAACATGCGATTCAAGTATAGGAGGCGGTAGTGGCTGTCCTATAGACCCACCAGAGTCGGATTGGGGAACAGGTGCAACTGATTATTTTTACCAAGCTTTAATAGTAGGACAGCAAACTCTAAAAAAACTTCCGGTTGACCCTAGAAACAATACAACATATTATTATAAATACGAACCAGGAATTGAGGGTGACGGAGTTCCTGGTGGCAGTTGTCCAGTAGCTTTTACTAATCCGTGTACCTATTGGATTGGTGCACTACTTGAAAACCCTCAGGATCCCTCAAAACCAATTTTTAGATGTTCAGACGATATAGACCTTGCAGAAGGTCCAGGTTGCAAAGAAGTTCCAGGACCTCTTGGAAGCACAACCGCAAAGTAAATTTGATAACACAATTTTTTGTCTTAGTAGCATATTATCTTCCATTATAAGTAAAACTCTCTACCATATCATTACTGCCAGAAAGCATTAATACCAGCCTTGATGCGGCATTTGGTCCTGTCCCTTTACCCTAAATATTTTAGCAAAGGTTTTAAGAGTCTGACCCCCAAAAGAATACTCTGAGCCCAATATCCTGATACCGGATCAGGATTCAGCCTGTGGGCGGTATAGGACTCGAACCTATCACCTCGACATTATCAGTGTCGCGCTCTAACCAACTGAGCTAACCGCCCAATAAAATCTTGCTGATATCAGTGTAACGCTCTCTAGTCCTCCGCAGCTTAATTCGAAGGAGGAAACCAACTGCCGCTCAATTTTATTGGGCGAGCCTCGCTCATTTTCAATGAGCGGGAGCTACAGACCCAACTTATGAAACGTCATCCTGAACTTGTTTCAGGATCCAGATGCTGAACTAAATTCAGCATGACTACTTGAGAGTTCCGGATCGGAATATCAGCCTCGCTTCGCTCCCTGATATTTTTCTCGGCAAGCCTCGAAAAAGCGAACCGGTCAAAACTTGAGCTGCGGAGGGGAATCGAACCCCTGTATTGCCGTTTTGCAGACGGCTGCGTTACCTCTTCGCCACCGCAGCATTTACCACTTGCTTGCCCCGTACCGAATTTATTCTGGTGCGGGGGCTACCAGGCCGTTGATAATTTGTAATTTTAAATTTATAATTTTCAATTAATTTTTAATGTTTTAAATATAAACTTTTTACATCTAGTTAAAACTGAAAATTTCGCATCATTTATTCGCCGCCCAAGCTCCACCCATTGCTACTGCACCAATGCCTAAAAACACTGCTGAATTAATCAACACTCCTACTGCTACTGCCACAGCTCCAGCTTTAAAAAACCTTGAGTCCCAAACAGATTTATTTTCTTCAGCTTGTAATCTTTCTTGCGCCATAGTCCATCAAGTCAGACTTGACTCACAAATTCTATCAAAATGAGCCCTGAGATGCCACTTTTCAGCAGTTCTGCAAAACCTTACAAAGGACTCTCCTTTTTAAAAAGGAGAGTCCTTAACAAATACCTGCTATACTTAAAGCAGAGTGAAAATAATCGCTCACGGCATAAAAAGCCTGCCCGAAGCAAAACTTGCTATCCGGGCCGGTGTCGATTTTTTAGAAATCGACGTTTCCAAAAGATTCTTTTTTGATAAATTCACTGCCCAGCACAACGGCCTTATGGGAATCTTCGGAATCGGCACGCTGCTGGACAGAATTCTGATTGCCGAAATTAAAACCCGCGCGTTTTTAGACCTAAAACCGGTTAGTCCCCGCAACAGTTTTGCCAGCAAACTGGCAGAACTTCTTATTAAACTGAAAACTAAAAACGCCAAAATTTGCGGTCACGACTGGAAAATGATCTCAAAAATCTGCCTACAAAATAGTGCTCACGCTTTTTATACATTAAAAAATAAAAGAAGCCTTGAAAAGTTTAAGCGCCAATTGCACCTTCTCAAAAAACCGGCAGGTTTTTCTGTCCACTACAAACTGATAGATAAAAAATTCATGAAAGAATTCAGGGAAAAAACTGTGCAAATTTGGGCCTGGACAGTCAACGAGATAACAGAAGCAAAAAGATTACAAAATTTAGGCGTAGATGGAATAATTACTGATGAGTGGGGAAAATTAACAAGAGGTGAGAAGTTAGAAATGAGAAGCTAGATTTCGAAGTTAGAAGTGAGATCTTAATCCCGTTTCCCACCTCAATATCCACATTCGCACATCTAACTTCCCACTTCCAATTTTGAATCCTCAAAAGTGGCACCCGAGTTCCATAGAGACTCGTTTATAGGAAACGAGAAAATCCAAAGATTTTACGATTCTCCAATCGCACTTCTGCAACGTGAGATGCAGAACATTTGTAGCTCAAATAACTAATAGCTAATTGCTAAAAGCTAATGGCTAAATAGCTCCTTAGAAAGGAGGTGATCCATCCGCTCCTTCCAGAACGGATACCTTGTT
>CAYMGH010000046.1:0-3285 GCA_964389935.1 uncultured Gammaproteobacteria bacterium
CTTCCTATTACAATCTCGAATTGTTCAAATAACTTTGGGCCATATCAATTTCCGGAAAAATTGATCTCTCTTACAATTACCAATCTGCTTGAGGGTAAAAAAGCGCCGGTATATGGGGATGGAAAATACATGCGCGACTGGCTTTATGTCGAAGATCACTGTAGTGCGATTGATTTAATTCTTGAAAAAGGCAAGGTGGGAGAAACATATTGCATCGGTGTAGATAACGACATTCCCAATATCGAAGTAGTTAAAAAAATCCTGGAAATTTTGGGAAAAGGCTACGAAGAAATCGAATATGTCAAAGATCGGCCTGGACACGACAGACGATATGCAATAGACGCAAATAAGATAAAAAATAAGCTGGGTTGGAAATCTGAGTTTAATTTCGAAGAGTCTTTAAAATTGACAGTAAAATGGTATCAGGGCAACGAAGATTGGTGGAAGAAATTGAAAAATAAAGACTTCGAAAAGTACTATCAAAAACAGTATAAGAAAGATAAAACATGAATTATCAATACATTGATTTAGATCACCAAAAAGATTTAATTGACGGAGTGATTCTTAAGAAATTGACAATTCACAGGGATAAAACTGGAGAGTTAGTTGAAACCTTGAGGCGTGACTGGCAAGATGTTTTTAATGGAAATGATTTGAATTTTGCCATGCAATACATGTCTGTAACACCATCTGGCATAGCTAGGGACGAAGACAAATGGCACGTTCATAAATTTCAAAAAGATAGGTTTATTTGTGCATCGGGAAAAATTGTTACGGCAATTTACGATCCAAGAGAAAATTCAAAAACCAAAGGAAAACTAAATTTATGCATAATGGATCCGCAAAAAGAAAATGAGATGTACATGGTAGTTATTCCGGAAGAAACGTATCATGGATTTATGATAATTTCTAAAACACCAGGATATTTATTAAACTTTCCTACTCAACTCTATAATCCAGACGATGAGGGTCGCCTCGTACATAAAGGAGAGCTTGATTGGAATAAAGTGAGAGAGGATTTTTACATTGAAAAAAAATAGCAAAATTGGTGTTATAGGAGCGGATTCAATGGTCGGCTCGCGGTTTTGTGAACTCTCGCAACTTCCGCTTGTAAAAGCAGTTCTAAATAGCGAGATATCAGTCGACATTACCAAATCAAAGTCGGTGGCTAAATTTTTTGAAGAATACGAATTTGAATCCGTTGTCCTCTTTTCAGCGTACACCGACGTTGATGCAGCTGAAAAACAGAGAGATTACAAGAGCGGTTCTTGCTGGAAAATTAATGTAGTTGGAGCAAGCAATGTTGCTAAAGCATGCAGCAGATTTAAAAAAAAGTTAATTTTTATGTCTTCTGACTTTGTTTTCGATGGCACAAATGGTCCTTATTCTGAAGAAGACAAAACTGGTCCGGATTTAGAGAAAGTATCGTGGTACGGGATAACAAAAATAGAGGGAGAACGAATTGTTAGTGGGATACTTGATAATTTTGTAATAATCAGAATTTCGTATCCCTTTAGGGCTAGATTTGAAGGTAAAGCGGATTTTGCTAAGCAAATGCTAAAAAAATATGATCAAAAAGATCTATACCCGTTATATGCAGACCAGCAAATTACTCCGACTTTTGTAGATGATGTTGCCTCATGTATTAATTTACTTATTTCAAAAAATGCAAATGGCATATATCATTTGGCAAGTTCCATCCCGACCTCTCCTTATGAATTTGCTAAAGAGCTGATTACAATTTTCAACCGAGACTCAAAAATTATTAAGAAGGGTAATTTAAAATATCTGTTGGAAAAATCAGCTGTTACTCCCAGACCATTAAAGGGCGGTATGAAAACAAACAAAATTGAAAATCTTGGGTTCATACCCACCGATTGGAAGCAGGGTTTGAAAGAAATATTTGACCAATCAGAAGGTCAATTGATTTAAGTTTCTCGAATTCGTTAAAATAAAAAAATTATGACAATTACAGTTATCGGTGCAGGATATGTTGGATTAGTTACGGCAGCCGTTTTTTCTGAGCTCGGCAATAAAGTTTATTGTCTTGATGTTGATAAAAAGAAAATTGAAGACCTTAAAAAAGGCATAGTTCCATTTTTTGAACCATCGCTTCCTGAGTATTTAGAAAGGAACATTAAAGTAAAAAGACTATTTTTTACAGCTAGCTATCAAGAATCAGTATCCAAATCTCAAACAATTTTTATTTGTGTGGGCACTCCCCCCAAAGAAAATGGAGAGGCGGATCTTTCTTATTTGTTTAGTGCGGTTGAACAAACTGCTAAAAATTTAAGGGGCTACACTTTGATAACAATTAAAAGCACAATTCCAATAGGTTTTGAAGATGATCTTGAAACCATAGTCAAAAGACATGCCAAAGCAAAATTTGAATTTGCAGCATCGCCTGAATTTTTAAGAGAAGGAACAGCGATTGAGGACACCCTTCATCCTGACAGGATTGTTATTGGGACTCACAGTAAAAAAGCAGAAAAAATTCTACTCGAACTGCATGCCCCTATCTCCGGCGAAAGGATAACTTGCGACATGAGATCAGCTCAACTTGTTAAGTACGGAGCCAATGCACTTTTAGCAACAAAGGTATCTTTTGCTAATGCAATTTCAATTCTTTGCGAAAAAATGGGCTCAGATGTTGCTAAAGTTATGAATGGTATTGGCGCTGACAGGAGAATCGGTCATTCGTTTTTATATCCTGGCATCGGATATGGAGGTTCATGTTTGCCGAAGGATGTTCTTGCTTTAGTTGCTCAATCAAGTAGGTTTGATTATGATTTTGATTTACTTAGGGCAGTTGATGCCATAAACGACAGTCAGATTGAAAGATTTATAAACAAAATCAGACAAATATTAGGCGCTAAAGAAGACAAAAAAAACAATTTGGAGAATTTCGAACTAGCTGTTTTAGGGCTTGCGTTTAAACCCAATACTGATGATATGAGAGACGCGCCTTCAGTGAAGATTATTAACAAGCTTTTGGATCTTAAGGCGCATGTGACCGTTTTTGACCCGCAAGCAATGCATAATGCTAAAAAGGTTCTTCCAAATATCTCTTTTGCTATTGGAGTCTACGAGGCGGTTGAAGGCAAAGATGCACTGGTTGTCGTTACAGAATGGCCGGAGTTTTCTCAAATAGATTTAAAAAAGGCAAAAAAACTCATGAGAAAACCAAACATAGTCGACGGTCGCAATATTTTTGATCCTCAGAAAGTTAAGGATGCTGGCTTCAACTATATCGGTATCGGCAGATGAGAAAAGCATTAAATTCCG
>CAYMGH010000046.1:3385-6951 GCA_964389935.1 uncultured Gammaproteobacteria bacterium
AATTCCGTAAGGAATCAAGGTTCTTCGAAGAAGGCTCTTATAACAGGGATTGGCGGTTTTGTAGGTAGCCATTTAGCGCAGCATTTAATTTCTCAAGATATTTCAGTTTCAGGATTTGTTCACCCTGAACACCCGTCTTACAATCTAGAGTATTTGGGCATAAAAGCTCATTTAATTAAATGCGACATTTTAGACAAGGAATCGGTCGTTAGAGGTTTCAAAAGAACTTCATTCGACTATATTTTTCACTTGGCAGCATTTTCTTCTCCCCAAAAGAGCTTTGAAAATCCTAAGGAAACGCTAGAAAATAATATCTTGGGACAACTGAATATATTAGAAACTTTAGCTAAAAATAAATCAAAAGCAAAAATACTAATCATCGGTTCATCCGATGAATACGGAAATGTAGGTGAAAAGAATTCACCAGTAGACGAATCTGTTCAGTTCAATCCGTCTTCTCCTTACGCCGTTTCCAAAATCGCTCAAGATTTGTTGGGCAGGCAATTCTTTTTAAATCAAAAACTGAATGTTATTCGTGTAAGACCCTTCAATCATATCGGGCCAATGCAATCGACCGCCTTTGTAGTTTCCGCATTTGCTCATCAAATTGCTGATCTTGAAAATAAAGGCGGTGGAATAATGAAAGTTGGAAATCTAAATGTCTATAGAGATTTTACGGATGTTCGGGATGTCGTAAAGGCTTACCTTTTGGCAGTTGAAAAAGGAAAAATTGGCGACGTCTACAATATTGGTTCTGGCAAAGCATACAAAATAGCCGATATTCTAGACAAGTTAATATCATTCTCAACAGTCAAAATTAAAATTAAAAAGGACAAAAAATTATTCAGGGAAGAAAACATGGTTAAAATTCTATGTGATTTCTCAAAGTTTAAAAAGATCACTGGCTGGCAGCCTCAAATCCCCATAGAAAAAACTTTATCTGATACAATTGATTACGAAAGACGCAGGCTCAATTGAAATGCAGCAAAAAAGGGCTCTAATTACAGGAATCACCGGACAAGATGGATCATACCTTGCCGAATTTTTATTGTCTAAAAATTACAAAGTTTTCGGCCTGACCAGAAGAACCTCGACCCCAAATTACGAAAGGATTAAGCACATTGAGGACAAAATCGAACTTTTGCCAGGTGATTTACTAGACCAACAATCCTTAACAAGCGCCGTAGACTATTCTCAACCAGATGAAATCTATAATTTAGCGGCTCAAAGTTTTGTAGCTACTTCTTGGTCGCAGCCGGTCTTAACGGGTGAATTCACGGCTCTTGGAGTAACTAGGATGTTGGAAGCTGTAAGGCAGGTTAAGCCGAGCGCAAAATTTTATCAGGCTTCTTCATCGGAAATGTTCGGCAAAGTCGTTGAAAGCCCTCAAGCTGAAAAAACTCCTTTCCATCCGAGGAGCCCCTATGGTGTTGCTAAAGTGTACGGGCACTGGATAACTATCAACTACCGGGAGTCATACAATTTATTTGCTGTATCCGGTATCTTATTCAATCACGAATCTCCAAGACGCGGCCTTGAGTTCGTAACCAGAAAAATTTCTCATGGTGTTGCTAAAATTCATTTAGGGCAAGCAAATAACATTACTCTTGGCAATCTGCAGGCAAAAAGAGATTGGGGTTTTGCAGGGGATTATGTGGAAGCCATGTGGATGATGCTACAGCAACCTAAAGCTGATGATTATGTAGTTGCTACTGGCGAAAACCATTCTGTCGCCGATTTTGCTCAAGAAGCATTTGAAGCGATCGGTGAAAAAAATTGGAAAAAATATGTCAAAACATCTAAAGAATTTATGAGGCCCGCGGAAGTAGATTTTCTCATCGGAGATTCCACTAAAGCGAGAAAAATTTTGGGGTGGAAACCAAGAACTACTTTTAAAGAACTAGTGAAGATAATGGTTGAAGCAGATATTAGGCTCCTTAAGAAAAACTCCCGATGAGAATAGTTGTTCTCATTCCGACTTATAATGAAAAAGAAAACATTGAAGAGATAATCAAAAAAGTCTTCGCAGAAAGTAAGAAGCTAATAAATATAGATTTCCACGTTTTGGTTTCTGACAGTCATTCCCCAGACGGCACGGCACTGATTGTAAAAAAAATCCAGAGACACAACCCCAAAGTGCACTACTTAGACGTTAAAAAGAGAGGACTTGGAATCGGCATTGTTAAAGGGCACCGGTATGCTATTGATAGCTTAAAAGCAGATATTTTAGCTCAACTTGATGGCGACTTATCCCACGATCCACAAACGCTCTCAGTTATGTACGAGCAAATAAAAAAGGGTTTTGATCTGGTTGCAGGCTCCAGGCTTATGAAAGGTGGTAAAAATAAACTTGGTTGGCACAGAAGACTTTTTACAAGGGGATCGGCGCTTTTTTGCAAAATAAGCTGGGGGACTCACAATCTAACAGAATATACAAATTCTTACAGGATGTTCACCAAAAAACTTTTTGAAGAAATTGATTTTAATAAAGTACCTTGGAAATCACAAACATACATTATCCAACCGGCGTTTTTATACGCTGCCATCACTAAAGGTGCAAATATTAAAGAGGTACCCATAACTTTCGAGGATCGAAAAAAGGGTTACTCCAAGGCTCAGATTGTGGCATACACCCTAGATGTAATCAAATTCGGTATCCAAGTTCGTCTGCAAAAATCTAAAACTCTGATCAAATTTTTAATGGTTGGGAGTGCCAGTTATTTATTAAACGCTTTTCTTTTAGGGATTTTAAACAGGGGAGAACTATTTTTTATTCCAATTTTAGATCGGCCACTTTTATCAATCATCCCTACCCACGATTCATCTCCACGCTTGCTATTTATTAGTCTAGACAGACTTCTAATATCATCAATAATTTCTATTCAGGCATCTATTATATTTAACTTCATCTTCCACGAAAACTGGACATTTAAATATAGATCTCGAGAAGGTTCGCAAATCATCAGGTTTTTGAAATTTAATTTATCATCCTTTGGTAGCCCATTAATTCAATTAGCTAGCATCCTGACTTTTGCGAGAATTTTTGCTCTGCATGAACAAATTGGTTTGGCAATTGGTGTTGCCATAGGCTTATTTTTCAACTATATAGTTAATCTACTTTGGATCTGGAAAGCCGAGCCAGATCGCTCAAAAGTGCAAACAGTCGAAGCTAAAGCTACTTAGCCCAATATGCCTTTTTTTCGAAAAAATTTTCAACTGATTCTCATAATAATCGTCATAGCTGTCGCAATATTCTTTAGGTTCTGGCAAATTCGCGATTATGTAGTATTTCTGGGTGATGAAGGTAGAGATATGATAGTTATGCGCGATATTTTTATAAACAAACGCCTACCGTTTTTAGGTCCGACAGCATCTGTCGGCGGTTTTTACCTTGGGCCCATCTATTATTGGATGGCGGCGCCATTCCTACTCTTATGGGGATTTGATCCTGTAGGGCCCGCCTATTTTGTCGCAATTGTTGGCGTGGCTACGGTATTTTTACTTTACAGGTTTTTAAGAGAAACTGTAGGTTTCTGGCCGGCAATTTTGACAAGCCTCCTTTATGC